>DATFQL010000169.1:0-9357 GCA_035264305.1 Candidatus Limnocylindrales bacterium
TGCTCGCCGGCGCCTGCGCGTCGTCCGACCCGTCGTCCCCCGCCACGGCCGCACCGAGCGGCACGACGCCCGGCGTCGAGAGCCCCGCCGCGTCGGCCGGCCCCAGCGCCGTCGCGACCCCGTCCGAGGATGTGCCGCAACCGGGCAGCGACAGCGACCGTCCCGAGCTCGCGGCCGTCCGCGTCGCGCTCGAGCCTGCCGTCGAGGGGCTCGCGGCTCCCCTGTTCGTGACCAGCGCGGCGGACGGCACCGACCGGCTGTACGTCGCGGAGCAGGACGGCGCGATCCGCCTTGTCGAGAACGGGTTCCTCCGGGAGCAGCCGTTCCTCGACATCTCGGACCGTGTCAGCTCCGGCGGCGAGCGGGGCCTCCTGGGCTTCGCCTTCCCGCCGGGGTACGGGACGGGCCGCGACGAGCTGTACGTCCACTACACCGACAGCGACGGCGACACGGTCGTGGCGGGCTTCCGCGCGACCGGTGACGACCTCGGGACGGCGGACCCCGCCAGCGAGCGGACGATCCTGACCCAGGACCAGCCGTACTCGAACCACAACGGCGGCTGGATCGGGTTCGACGCCGACGGGATGCTGCTCATCGGCCTCGGCGACGGGGGCAGCGGCGGTGACCCCGAGAACCGGGCGAGCGACCTGGCCACGATCCTCGGCAAGCTGCTCCGGATCGACGTCCTCGGCGCGGACGACGAGCCGTACCTGATCCCCGCCGACAACCCGTTCGTCGACACGGCCGATGCCCGTCCCGAGATCCTCCACTTCGGGTTCCGCAACCCGTTCCGTGCCAGCGTCGATCTCGCGACCGGGAACATCTGGATCGGGGATGTCGGGCAGAGCGGCTGGGAGGAGATCGACCTCGCGCCAGCCGACGCCCGCGGGCTCGACTTCGGCTGGCGCCGGTGGGAGGGCAGGCACTGCTTCGACGAGGCTGCCGGGTGCGACGAGACGGGGGTCACCATGCCCGTGACGGAGTATCCGCACCCCGAGGGCTGCTCGGTCATCGGCGGCGTCGTGTACCGGGGCGACGCGATCCCGGCGCTGCGCGGCGCGTACCTGTTCGCCGACTACTGCAGCGGCAGGCTGTGGGCGATCGACGCCGGCCTCGACGGGGCGCAGCCCCCCATCCTCCTCTCGGAGACGGGCAGGTCGATCAGCTCGATCGGGATCGACGAGGCCGGCGAGGTCTGGATGACGGATCTCTCGGGTGGCGCGGTCCTGCGGCTCGTCGAGGGATAGCCGCCGCGATCAGTCGCGCTCGGCGAGCTCCCACTCCGCGGTCACGGTCACCGAGATCTCCACCGACCCCGGGATGACCGGGGTGGGAGGAGCGTCGGCCGCCATCGACATCAGCCGGGCCTCGCGCCGCGCCAGCGGAACCGGCGCGCCGCCTTCCGCGATCGCAACGAGCGGGCCGAGCGATCGGCCCGCGGCCTCCGCGATCGTCGTCGCACGCTGACGGGCGTCGAACACCGCGAGCCGGCGCGCCTCGGTCATGTCGGCGACGGGATCCGCGAGCTCGAACCTGAGGCCGTCGAGGCCGTTCGCGCCGGAGCGGAGCGCGGCGTCGACCACCGTGCCCACGCGCTCCAGGTCGCGGACAGCCACGGCGATTCGGTTGGCCACGGTGAACCCGGTGCGAACGGGCCGGTTGCCATCGTGGTCCCACGTCGGCTGCACGTCCAGCCCGGCCGTGCGGAGGTCGTCGGCGGCGACGCCGGCCTGTGCCAGTGCCGCGAGCACGGCGCTCACGGCCTCGGCCGCGACGCCTCGCGCCTCCGCAGCGGTCTCCCGCGACGCCTCGACGACGAAGGTGGCGTGCGCGATGTCCGCCGCCCGCTCGACGCGGCCCGTACCCGCCACGCTGACATGCGCCGTGGGTCGGCCGCCGGCGGCCTGATCGTGATCTCGCACAGCGCCACCCGGTGACGCGCCGGTCGCCGCGTGCCGCGCAATGGGAGCGGTCACGCCGCCGCGCTCGACCCGGGTGCGACCGCCGGCTGGCGGGAGCGGGGCTTCACCGGCCGGAGGAACAGGGCGAGGACGACCATCACGTAGACCAGCCAGACGACGAACGTGATGACCTCCGGCTGCGACGTGTACCCGAACAGGGCGCGGAGGAACTGCCCGGCGAGCAGCACGAGGCCGCCCGGGGCTCCCTCGATGTCCTCGTGCGGGAGGACGGCGGAGACGTCGAACATGGGCTGCGTCCCGACATTGATCCAGCCGATCTCGACGAACTCGTGGACGGCGTGCGAGAGGAGGCCGGCGGCGATGAAGATGAGCGCGACGCCGGTCCAGCGGAAGAACGTCCGGAGGTTGATGACCCGGGCGCCGCGGTAGAAGCCGACGCCGATCAGGACCGCGATCCCCAGGCCGACGAGCGCCCCGACGAGCACGGCAAGCGCGCCCTCGTCGGCGGACGTGGCCTGGCCAACGAGGAACAGCGCCGTCTCCAGGCCCTCCCGGATCACGGCCGTGAAGGCGAGCACGGTGAGCCCGAGCACCGTCCCCTCCGTGAGCGCGCGATCCACCTTGTCCTGGAGGTCACCCTTGACCGACGCTGCCTGCCGGCGCATCCAGAACAGCATCCAGGTGACGACTGCGGCCGCGAGGAGCATCGTGAGCCCCTCGAAGATCTGCTCGTAGGGCTCCTCGAATCCGCCGACGGTCACGAACAGCAGCACGCCCAGCACGAGGCTCACCGCGATGGCGGCGCCGGCCCCCAGGAAGATCCGGCTGAAGTAATGCTGGTTTCCGGTCTTCGCCAGGTAGGCGAGGATGATGCTGACGATGAGCGCCGCCTCGACGCCCTCGCGAAGGCCGGTCAGCAGACCGGTCGTGAAGGACCCCACGTCCACGTTCGTTACTCTCCATCGTCCTGCGAGCGGCGCACGGCCACCCGGGTTTGCGTGGCTGGACTCCGCGGATGGTAGTGCGGGTTGGTGACCTGGTCAAGGCACCTTGTCTCCGTTGTGCAGGCGAGCCTGACCGCCGCTGTTTATGGTGCCACGCCGCACCGCTGAAGCCCCGCGAGCACGCATCGCCACGTCGCTGCAAGCCCGCCCCGTGCCCGCCCCGCTGCTCCGTCACGATCCCACGGGCATCCTGTGCGGACATGCGCCTCGTAACCTCCCACCGCCGTCGGTCGGTTGCCGCTGCCCGTCTCCGGCGCCGCACCCTCGCGACGTCTCCCCTTGTCCGTCACTCCCTCGGCGCGAAGCCCGCGTCCCGGTCGGCGGGTACGACGCTCGCGGCCGTCATCGGCACGGTGCTCCTCGTCGTGGCGCTGCTCGTCACGGGCGTGGTCGGCGCGGCGGGCTTCGTCACCGTGGCCTCGATCACCGTCCTGTCCGAGGACCTTCCCGATCCGTCCGGGCTGGCGACGCTCACGTTCGACCAGCCGACGATCGTCTACGACCGGACGGGGAAGGTCGAGCTGGCGCGGTTTCAGCGATCCAAGCGAACCGTCGTGGACTACCGCCAGCTGCCACCGCTCGTCCTCGACGCCACGACGACGGCCGAGGATCGGACGTTCTGGGAGAACGACGGCTTCGACGTCACCGCGATGGTGGCCGCCGCGGTGGAGACCGCGCAGGGCGATGGCCGAGGCGCATCGACGATCACCCAGCAGCTGGTCCGGGCGCGGCTCCTGCCGGCCGATGTCGTCGAGCCTGGCGCCGACGTGTACCTGCGCAAGGCGAAGGAGGTCATCCAGTCCGCGCGCCTCACGTCGGCGTTCCCGGGCCAGACCGGCAAGCAGCAGATCATCACCGCGTATCTCAACCAGATCTTCTACGGACACGACGCGTACGGGATCGCGGCCGCGGCCGAGGTCTACTTCGGCGTCTCCGATCTCGCGAAGCTCACTCCCGCACAGGCGGCGCTCCTCGCCGCGCTCCCCCAGTCGCCGTCCACGCTCGACCCGTACCGGTTCGCCGAGGAGAACGAGGACGGGAAGCTCGAGCTGCCCGCGAATGCGCCGCCCGTCGTGCGCCGGAACTGGATCCTGGGCAACCTCTCGACGAGTCGCTGGACCAGGATGACCTCGGCGGACGTCCAGGCGGCGATCGCGGAGCCGGTCATCCTTCGTGGCGACCAGCCGGCCGTGTGGCGCGCGCCGCACTTCACGTGGCAGGTCCGGCGGCAGCTCGAGCAGATCCTGGGCTCGGCCGACGCGGTGGAAACAGGTGGCTACCGCGTGATCACGACACTCGACTGGCGTGCGCAGCAGCTCGCCGAGCGGAACGTCGCGGCGGCGGTGATCGCGCCGAACCTCAAGCGGTCACGCGCCGAGCGGCTCCTCGACAACCTGAAGGTGCCGCGCGCCGATCGGCGCTGGATCAGGGCGCTCCGTGGCAAGGATCTCCACAACGCCGCGCTCGTCGCGATGGACTACCGGACGGGTGACGTCCGTGCCTACGTGGGCTCGGGCGGCTACTACCGCGACAGCCTGGCCAGCAAGCGGTTCAACCCGAAGTACGACGCGGCGGGCGTCGGGACGCGACAGCCCGGGTCGGCCTGGAAGCCGATCGTGTACGCAACCGCGTTCGAGCGCCGCGCCCTGACGCCAGGATCGCTGCTGCTCGACATCACCACCGAATTCGCGCCCGCCGCGGGATGGGCCCCGAAGGACGCCGATCAGCTCGACCGCGGCCCGGTCCTCGTCAGGAACGCCCTGCAGATGTCGCTCAACATCCCCGCCATCCGTGCGCTGGAGCGCACCGGCAACGAGGCGGTCGCGAAACAGGCGGCGAAGCTCGGCATCCGGTTCGCGGGCGGCGAGAAGGCGTTCCTCCAGGCCGGGCTCGCAGGCGCGATCGGGACCGTGGAGGTCCGACCGATCGACCTCGTGAGCGCGTACGGCACACTCGCGAACGGCGGCGTCCGGATGCCACCGCGGATGGTCCTCGAGGTGCGCGATCGGGCCGGCAACACCGTGTGGCAGGCACCGGCGACGGAGGGTGAGCGGGCGATCAGCGCCGCCTCGGCGTACCTCGTGACGGACATCCTCGAGGGCAACACCGATCCCCGCCAGAACGAGATCTGGGCGGAGAAGCTGGAGCTGCGCAACGGCCCCGACGGGCGGCATCGTCCCGCGGCCGTGAAGACGGGCACCTCGAACGACGCCCGCGACCTCGCGACGTACGGCTACCTCCCCGCCCCCGAGGCGAAGGACGATCCGGCGTGGGTCGTCGGCGTCTGGATGGGCAACAGCGATCACTCGATGCCACGCGCCGCCAAGCCGGCGACCTCGCTGACGGCGGCGGCGCCGCTGTGGCAGGCGTTCGTCAGGCAGCTGACGAAGAAGGACCCGGTCGCAACGTTCCGGAAGCCGAAGGGCGTCGTGACGGCGCGCATCGACGCGTGGAGCGGTGGCAAGCCGGGCCCCTGGACGCGTGACACGAGGCGCGAGCTGTTCCGCGCGGGCACGGAGCCGGGCGGCAAGCGCCAGGTCGACGAGCCGGGGCTGCTGTACGCGCGGGCGTGCGGGACCTGGGCAGTCGACCCGGTGAAGGCCGAGCTCGGGCCGCGGAGCTGGGACGACGATGTCCGGGACTGGCTCTATCGCGCCCATCGGGGCGTCGGCGTGGGCGGGCACCTCGACTCGCGCACGGCGTACTTCTGGGGGCGCAGCGGGTGGGGCGGTCCGCTCCTCGGCCGGTGCTTCGTCCCGCGGCCCGTGGTTCGCGTGGACAGGGGCAAGGACGACAAGGGCAAGGACGACAAGCCCGATCCCGGCGACGAGGACAAGCCCAAGGACCCCGGCAACCCGAAGCCGCCCGACCCCTCGCCGGCCCCGTAGCCCTGATGCGCGGCCTCGTCGTCTCGTGGGCTGCCCGCGGAGCCGGGCTGGCGATCGGCGTCGGTATCGTCGGGCTGGTCGCCGGCCTCGCCGCGTCCTCGATCAACGTCCTGCTGCTGACCTTCATCGCGGTCCTGCTCGCCGCGGCCCTCGAGCCGTTCGTCGCCTGGATGCGCGCCCACACCCCGATCCCGCGGGGGCCGGTGATCCTGCTCGTCTACCTCGCGTTCTTCGCGACCGTCGTCGGGTTCGCGGTGTTCGTGCTCCCGGCGGCGTTCACCCAGGCCGAGGAGGTCATGCGGCAGCTGCCCTCGTTCCTGGACGAGGTCGACGAGTGGGCGGCGACGCTGCGGTCGGACGGCGTCGAACAGGTCGTCACGAGCCTGACGGAGGCCGCGCGCGGATACCTCCAGCCCGAGGCGCCCGAGACGGACGACGTCGTCCGGATCGGCCTCACGCTGGCAGAGGCCATCACGTCCATCGGCGCCGTGCTCGCGATCGTGTTCTTCTGGCTCGTCGGCCATGCGCGACTCCAGCGGTACGTCCTCGCGTTCGTGCCGCTCCCGCGGCGCGGCGGGCTCCGCAACGCGTGGAACGAGATCGAGGGCCGCCTCGGGATGTGGTTCCGCGGCCAGCTCATCCTCATGGGCACGATCGGGGTGCTCTGCGGGACGGCCTACTTCGTCCTGGGAGTCCCGTCCGCGCTGCTGCTCGGGCTCATTGCGGCCGTGTGCGAGGCGATCCCGCTCGTCGGGCCGATCCTGGGGGCGGTCCCGGCGGTGCTCGCCGCCGCGACGGTCTCACCCGAGCTCGCGCTCCTGGTTGTCGCCGTCACCGCCGTGATCCAGGTCCTGGAGAACAACGTGCTCGTGCCCGTGATCATGCGCAACACGATCGGGCTGTCGCCGCTGATCGTGACGCTCAGCCTGCTGGTCGGCGCCGCCGCCGGCGGGATCCTCGGGGCGCTCGTCGCGGTCCCGGTCGCCGCGGCGATCGAGGTCGTCCTCGGGCGGCTGCAGGATCGGCGAGTCCCGGTAGCCCAGGATGCGGGCGCCGTGGAGGCGCCGGCCGAAGGGCAGACCCAGGACCTCGAGCGCGCGCTGCCGGATGCGCGGCGCAGCGCCTGACGGGCCCCGGGGACGGCCACGAAGGCGATCCGCCGTCCGCGCTCGGACCCCCACGACGGGCCTCCGATTGCGAGTCACGCGCAAGGGAACGCTCGGCGGGCTTGCCGTCGACGCCGTGGTCCCAGCCTACAGTTGCTGGTGCCAACAGGTGCACGTCGTCTGCCCGACGGCGAGGCGCCGGAACCCAGGACCTGCGGGCCTGACCGGTTCCCCGAACGTAGCGAGGTACACCATGCGCAAGACCCTTATCGCGATCGCTCTCGGCTTGACGGCCCTCGCGGCAGCCGCCTGCGGCGGCAGCGGCAGCGGCACCGGCACCGGCAGCTCGGCGCCCCTCGAGAGCGCCCCGACGCTCGCCAGCCCGAGCGGCGGGCTCGAGAGCCCGAGCGAGATGGCCCCCAGCGGTTCGCCGGCCAGCTCCTAGCACCTGGTCGATCGACATGCGCCGGAGCCCGCGAGGGCTCCGGCGTTTGCATATCCGGGACAGGATGGAGGTGCGACGGTGAACGACATCACGAGCGGAAGCGACTCGCGCGAGGCGCGGACGCTGGACGACCCGGTGATGGGGTTCGAGCTCGATCGTGAGATCGCGTTGCTCCGCGAGGAGCCCGGCTATGCGCAGTTCGGACGATCGTCCAAGACGCTCGGCAAGAGCCGCAACTTCCGGCTCGTCGTCACCGCTGCCCGGGCCGGAACCGATCTCGGCAACGACGACGCGGAGGCCGCGATGGCGATCCAGGTCCTCGACGGCGCCGTGACGGCAACCCGGGCCGGGGCCGGGATGCGCTTCGGCCGGGGCTCCGTCATCTGGTTCGCCGAGGGCGAGGACTGGGCCGTGCGGGTCGAGGACGATGCCGCGCTCGTGCTGAGCATCGGCTGGCCGGGCGGCGCCGCCGAGGACAACTAGCAGCAAACAACCGCCACGATCCAGAGGAGGACCAGCGATGACCGAACGCGACGACCACGATCCCTTCCGCTCGACCCCGGGCGCACCCGGCGAGGACGGCGAGAAGCCCGACTGGCCCCAGGACGCCGGCGCGTACATCGGGCATGAGCCGGAGCGTGCCGCTGACCACCTTCCCGAACCCCTGGGGGACGACGATCAGCGGATCGCCGCGCACTCGACCCAGGGCACCGGCGCCGGCAGGCCCGACGAGCGCGGCCAGCCCGACGAGGAGCCATCGGGTCACGCCGAGGGCGCGGCCGCGAGCGATGACGCCCTGCGCGAGGCCGGCCAGAACCGGTGACCGCCCGTGAACCGGCCGGGAGCCTGACCGCGGTGCACGAAGGCGTCCCGCTCCCCCTCCTCGTGTGGGACCGGCCGCTCTACTGCCACGCGCCGGTCGAGGATCCGTTCGATCCGGCCGCGCTGGCCAGTGCCGGCGACGGGGGCGATCGATGGTGCAGCGAGGGCGCCCCCACCGCCTACCTCGCCTCGGACGCGGGAGTCGCCATGGCCGAGCTCGCGCGCCACCACCCTCCCGGCGGCACGGCCGTCGAGCGACGGATCATGCGGCTCGAGCCGCGCGCGCACGCGATCGGATCCCTCGTCGACCTGCGCGACGCGGCCGTGCTCCGGGCGCTCGGGGCGCCCGTGGAGCCTTCCCGCTACCTCGACGCCGAGCTCGCCACGTCCGTGGCCGAGGCGGTCCGCGCGGACGGCCGCCACGCCGGCATCATCGTGCCGTCGATGGCGTTCCTCGACCGCCTCGAGCGGCCGAACATCGTCCTGTTCGCGGAACGCGCCGGCGACAGCGGGTTGTCGAACCTGTTCGCGGGGTGGCACGAGGTCGCGCGGATCGCCGTCGGCGGCCCTTAGCCGGGGCGGCGGCCCCTAGGCGTGGCGGCGGGCCTAGACTGCGCGTCGTTGCGGCGCCGGCTCCCCGACTGTCCCCCGCTCCGCGCTCCCCTACTGCGCCCGGCCGCGGACGCGATCGCGGAACCGCGCCCAGAACCACTCGCCCTGGGCGAGGTCGTCCAGCTTGTCCAGGTCGACCGCAGCCACCGGGCAGGTGCCGTGCGCGAAGCGGCCGGTGGCCACCTCGACGGTGCCCACGAACGGTTCTCGGCAGTACGGGCACCAGAGCGCGATCGGCGGGCTGAAGCGAGCGGGATCGGGCGGCAGCGCGGCCATCGAGGGCCTCCACGGTGGGTCGGTCGCGCTCCGGGTGCGTCCGTGACGCGCGGGCGACCGGTCAGGATCGAGAGCGTACGGCGGCGCTCGTGCGGACCGCGCTCACGTGAAGTCCCGCGCGCTATCAGCGGCATCGCGGGGCGCGGCCACGGTCCCGACGACCGGATCCCCGGCACCGGCGGGGGTCGCCCGGAGTGCCGCGGTCTCGTGCTGGACCGCCGCTCGCAGCTCGTCGCGGGCCGCCGTCAGCCACGTCCATGCCCCCCACGAGAGCGGCACCAG
>DATFQL010000170.1:0-2554 GCA_035264305.1 Candidatus Limnocylindrales bacterium
TTCGCGCTGGTTGGCACATCCCTTGTTCCAACCGGAGCGATTCGCGCTGGTTGGCACATCACTTGTTCCAACGGGAGGGATTCCCGTCGATTGCAACGGGCCACGATCCACGGGCGCCGGGCGGCGGGAACCGGAGCGCGAGAACGGGGCGCGGAGCGCGAGAACGGGCGCTGGACGGCGAGAACGGGCGCCGGAGGACGAGAACGCGACGAGGAAGACTACGAGGCCGCCGGGACCTCCTCCCGCATCGCCCACGGCGAGCCGTACTCGACGAGGAGGTCGAGGAACGGCACCGGCGGGAACGCCTCCGGCCCGAGCACGCCCGCCCCGCTCCACGTACCGCGGGCAAGCAGCTCCAGCGCGACGATCGGGTTGATCGCCGTCTGCCACACGACGGCCTGCGCGCCGTACTCGGCCATCGTCGTCTCGTTGTCCACCACGTGGTAGAGGTAGACCTGCCGCGGCCGGCCGTCCTTGCCCAGCCCGGTGACCCAGGTCCCCGCGCACGTCCTGCCGTGCATCCGGTCGCCGAGACCCGCGGGATCGGGAAGGCACGCCGCCACGACGTCGCGCGGCGACACCTCGACGCCGCGCACGGAGACGGGCTCGGTCGAGTCGAGCCCCAGCTTGTGGAGCGCCCGAAGCACGTCGATGAACTCGTTCCCGAGGCCGTACTTGAACGTCACGCGACGGGCGTTCACCCAGCGCGGGATGAGGAGCACCTCCTCGTGCTCGACGTTGACGCACTCGACGGGACCGATGCCCTCCGGGAAGTCGAACACCTCGGGGTCGCTGAACGGTGGTGTGGTGAACCAGCGGCCGTCCTCCCAGATGATCGGCGGGTTGAGGCACTCCTCGATCGTCGTCCAGATCGAGAACGACGGGGCGAACTCGTACCCGTCGACGGTGAGGTTCGCGCCGTCGCGCACGCCGGCCTCGTGGATCTCGCTGAACAGCTCGTCCTGCGCGTAGCGCGCGAACACGTCGGAGAGGCCGGGCTCGACGCCGATCCCGACGAGCGCAAGCTGTCGGCGCGCCTCCCACTCGCCGGCCCGCGCGAACTGGGCATCACCCAGCTTCTCGCCCGTCACCTCGTAGGGCCGCTCGGCATGCGGCCGTGACAGGGACATCGCCATGTCGAGATACGTCGCGCCGGCGTCGAAGCAGGCATCGAAGATCGGCATGACGAACCGCGGATCGACGGCGTTGAGGACGTGGGTGATCCGGTGCTCGCGGACCAGCGCGACGACCGCCGCACGATCCGAGGCGTCCACCCGTGCCCCCGAGAAACTGGCGTCCCCCTCCACCTGTCGCAGCGCCGCGTCCACCCGTGCCGGGTCGTAGTCGGCAACGACGAGATGCTCGAAGAACGACCGCCGGTGCGCGATCCCCAGCGCAGCGCTGCCGACGCCGCCCGCCCCGATGACCAGGATCCGCATGCTCAAGATCCACCTCGCCTCGGCGTGAACGAGCCCACGGCCCGTCACCGAGCGCGATCATCGCAGACACAAAACGACCCCGACCCGTCTGGTGCGGGTCGGGGTCGTGCGCGAGTTCCGCGGGAGGAGCGCGGTCCCCGATACCAGTAGTTCGTCGCGTACCCCGGCTTCGGATCACCCGGGCGGCAGATCAGGTGTTGCGCCCGGCCCTGACGAGGAGATCGTCGACCGAGAACCCGAGCACCACGACGACGCTCGCGACGAGGAGGAGGATCGTCGAGGCGTCAGTCATGGTGCCGGGCTCCGTCGTATTCGAGATGGGCTTGGTTGTCGATCGGCGACCCCTCGTCTCGACCGGGCAGGTCGCGCAGCAGCTCGATGAGCTCGTCGCCGTCCCTGAAGGCCGCCGCCCGACCCGTTCCGACATGCCGTGCGACGCCGCGAGGGCTGTCGGCGACGCCGCGTGGGGTGTCGCCTGTGTCGGCCGGATGGTCCGCCGGGCTCCAGAGCCGGATCACGAAGGTGTCCACGGGGCGCAGCATCGTCATCCGCCTTCAAGTGCTCTTAAGGCGCGCTCGGGGACACGGTCAGCCCCGCTTCGCTGTCGTAGCAGAAGGCCAGGAACGCCCGAGCGCAGGTAACGGACGGGAGCTCCACGCGGCCGATGAGACCGCCGCTCCCGATGACACGCGCGCCGCACCCGTCGTGGAGGACGACGAGGGCGACGGGCCGATCCGCGCTCCACTCGACGATGCGCCGGTCGGCGGACGTGTCGGCGCGGACGTCGAGGTCGATCTCGCTGTCACGGACCGACGCCCGGACGAGGCCGTCCAGCTCGATGCGCACGCGCCGCCGTACCACGTGTCGAAGCCGACGCAGGAGCCGGGCCTCGCCGGTGGGCGCGAGCATCGCGGTCGCCGGCAACGGCTCGGGGATCGGCTCCGCGGCCGCCAGGCGGGAACCCACGGCGAGCGGGAACGCTGCCGGCTCCCCAGCCTCCGCGGCGATCGTGGCCGCCCTCGCGTCGCCGGCGGATCGTGGCCGGTGCACGAACGGGCGGATGGACGGGCGGACGGACGGGCGGAAGCCGGTGCGGAGGTCGTTGCGGGCGAGCA
>DATFQL010000171.1:0-5459 GCA_035264305.1 Candidatus Limnocylindrales bacterium
CCGCGAACGTGTCGACGCGTCAGCTGACCGATGACAACCCGGCGTAGATCGCCGCCTCGATCATGTCGATCGGTTCGCGAGGCATCCCCCAGCTGCCGCTGAGGTAGACGTACGCGAGGTCGAGCGAGGGGTCGATCCAGAGACGCGTGCCGGACACGCCCCCGTGCCCGAACGCCGCCGGCGACGCGACCGATGCGATGCCCGGCCTGCCCCATCCCAGCGCGTAGTGACCCGCGTGAAGCGGGTCCTCGTGTGCGCCAAGCCCAACGCCACGGGCGTCGCGTGGGACCGTGACCTCGCGGGTCATGAGGCGCAGGAACGCGGGTGACACGACGCGCGTCCCGTCCAGCTCCCCGCTGCCGAGCATGGCCCGTCCGAGCCGGAGGAGGTCGTCGGCCGAGCTCCACAGGCCGCCTCCGGCGAGATGGAGGCTCGTGTACGCGCGGACGAGCCCCGTGTCGTCGGCGAATGACCCGTCTGGTTGCGCCATGGCGACGGGTGCGGCGCGGCCCTCCAGCCCGTCAGCTGGCGGGTCGAACGTCGTCGACGTCATGCCGAGCGGGTCGAGGATGCGCCGGCGCAGGCCGAGCTCGTAGGGTTCGCCGGTCCGTCGCGCGAGCGCCTCGACGAGGAGGTCGAAGGTGAACGAGACGTAGTGGAAGCGCGTGCCGGGCGATGCGACCTGGGGCCTCGCCCGCAGGTGATGCAGGAGGTCGATGCGCCCCTGGCCGTGGCGCAGGATCGACTCGAGGTCCACGTCGTCGATCCCGGTGGTGTGGGTCAGGACGTGCCATGCCGTGATCGGCGCCCAGGCGTCGTTGACGAGGTCGGGCGCCCACCGGCCGATCGGCTCGTCGAGGGTGATGGTCCCGTCCTCGACCAGCTGGAGCACCCCGAGCGCCGTGATCGGCTTCGTGATCGACGCGAGGAGGCAGACGGCGTCGTCGCCGATGCGCGTCCCCCCGGGCGAGCCGAACGCCTCCACGCGGACCGGGCCACCCCGGTCGGCGACGCCCAGGATCGCAAAGGGGACCGTCCCCTGGTCGACCTGCCGTCGCGCGAGGTCGTACGCGGGTTGGAGCGCCCGACGCCGTGCGGAAGCGGTCACCGCGGCCATCGCCTCGATGCTACGCGGCGCCACACCATCCGCGTCGGCCGCGGGGCGTAATCGGCTATGGTTGCTGAGCAGGTTTCAGCCCGTCCGATGCCTGTGCATCCGTGAGGAGCCGCACCGTGACCGACGCCCCGCCCGCGCTCGAACCCCAGTCGGGCTCCGTCACGCCGATCGCCGAGGAGATCCGTCTGCGGCTCGCCGATGCGTGGGGCGAGATGGGCGCCGCGTGGGGCGTCGCCCCCGCGATCGCACGCGTCCACGCGTACCTGATGACCCGCCAGGAGCCGCTCACCGAGCGCGAGGTGCGCGAGGCCCTCAACCTGTCCCACCGGGCCGCGTCGCTCGCGCTGGCGGAGGCCGAGGCGTGGGGGCTCGTCGAGCGGGTCGCGGAAACCCGGCGCGTCGGCCGGCGCGGGCCGGCCGGGGCGGCGTACATGGCCGTCGGCGACCACTGGCGCTGGTTCGGGCGCGTCGTCGCCGAGCGCAAGGTCCGCGAGGGCGATCCCATCATCGCGGTGCTGGAGCGGACGCTCATCGACACGAACGTGGCGATCGCCGCCCATCCCGGCGACCCCGAGCTCATCAGGCTGCGCGACTGGCTGTCGACATTCCTCGTGTTCGTGCGCCTGTTCGATCGCGCCGTGGGCCTCGTCTCGCGTCTCGAGCCAGCGGAGCTGGAGCGTGCGCTCCGGCTGCTTGGAGAGGTACCCGACGACACGATCCTGCGGCTTGTCAGGCTCCTCGACGGCCTGCCCGACGACGACGTGCTGGGGCTCGTGGAGGCCCTGAGCCGCCTGTCGCCGAGCTCGGCGCGTCGCGCGACGACGCTCATGTCGGGGGTGGTGCGGACGCTCGTCCGGTAGCGGCGCCATGACCGGCGATCCGTTCTCGCTCGCTCGGTTTGTCGAGGCGCAGGCGGACACGTACCCGGTGGCGCTGGCGGAGCTCGGCGCGGGCCGGAAGACCGGACACTGGATCTGGTACGTCTTCCCACAGCTCGCCGGTCTCGGCCGGTCGCCGATGTCGGAGCGGTACGCGATCTCCGGCATCGACGAGGCGCGTGCCTACCTCGGGCATCCGGTGCTGGGGCCGCGGCTCCTGGAGTGTTGCCGGGCGCTGCTCGTCCACGGCGACACATCCGCGACCGAGATCCTCGGGCCGATCGATGCGCGGAAGGTGCGGTCGTCGATGACGCTGTTCCACCGCGCCGAACCCGACGAGCCCGTGTTTCGCCACGTGCTCGATGCGTTCTTTGGCGGCGTTCCCGACCCTCGGACCGACGAGCTGCTCAGGTAGCTGGCCGACGGCGGTGCGTACGACGCGCGCGTACGACACCGATCACCGCGAGACGCTGAGGACCGCTCGATTCTTGGGGAATCACGACCCTTCGTGCGATAATCGCCGGGTGTCGTCGGACCTTCACGGTTCGAACGGGCGACGACCCCGGGGCCAGCCGGCCGGCCGACGATCACGCGTCCTCCCGGAGAACCCGCACGCCATGACCGAATCCTCTACCTGGGCAACCAAGAAGGGCCTCGCACAGATGCTCAAGGGCGGCGTCATCATGGACGTCGTCACCCCCGAGCAGGCGAAGATCGCCGAGGAGGCCGGCGCCGTCGCCGTCATGGCGCTCGAGCGCGTTCCGTCCGACATCCGGGCCGCCGGCGGCGTCGCCCGCATGTCCGATCCCGCGATGATCGTCGGGATCATGGACGCCGTGTCGATCCCCGTGATGGCGAAGGCGCGGATCGGCCACTTCGTCGAGGCGCAGGTGCTCGAGGCGCTCGGCGTCGACTACATCGACGAGTCCGAGGTCCTGACCCCCGCGGACGAGACGAACCACATCGACAAGCACGGGTTCAAGGTCCCGTTCGTCTGTGGCTGCCGCAACCTCGGCGAGGCGCTGCGCCGGATCAACGAGGGTGCGGCGATGATGCGCACGAAGGGCGAGGCCGGCACGGGGAACGTCGTCGAGGCCGTGCGCCAGCTGCGCGACGTGCTGGCCGAGATCCGCCGGCTGCAGCACATGCGCGAGGACGAGCTGTTCGTGGCGGCGAAGGAGCTGCAGGCGCCCTACGAGCTCGTGAAGAGCATCGCGGAGGCGGGCCGTCTCCCCGTCGTGAACTTCGTCGCCGGTGGGATCAGCACCCCGGCCGACGCGGCGCTCGTGATGCAGCTCGGCGCCGAGGGCGTGTTCGTCGGGTCCGGCATCTTCAAGAGCGAGGACCCGGCGCGGATGGCCAACGCGATCGTCCAGGCGACCACGCACTACCAGGACGCGTCGATCATCGCCGAGGTCAGCAAGGGGCTGGGGGCCCCGATGCGAGGGATCGCGCTCGAGGAGATCCCAGACCAGGAGCGGATGGCGGTTCGCGGCTGGTAGCGGGCACGCTCCGCCCGCCGACCCCATGAAGATCGGAGTCCTCGCCCTCCAGGGGGCGTTCGCAGAGCACGTGGCGGCCCTTCGCGCGATCGGCGTGGAGGCTGTCGAGGTGCGCCTGCCCGAGCAGCTCGAAGACATCGACGGCCTGATCATCCCCGGCGGCGAGTCGACCACGATCCGCCGCCTCATCGCGCGCTGGGGCTTGCGGGAGGCGATCCTCGCCCTCGCGGCCGAGGGCAAGCCGCTGTTCGGAACCTGCGCGGGGATGATCGTCCTCAGCAAGCAGATCGAGGGCGGCGAGGATCCCGTCCTGCCGCTGCTCGACGTGACCGTCGAGCGGAACGCGTTCGGCCGGCAGCTGGACTCGTTCGAGACGGAGCTGTCGGTGCCGCTGCTCGGCGACACGCCCGTCCACGCGGTGTTCATCCGGGCGCCGGTCATCGAATCGGTGGGGCCCGGCGTCGACGTCATCGCCACGCTCGAGGATGGCCGCATCGTCGCGGTCCGGGAGCGGAACATCATCGCGACGTCGTTCCATCCGGAGCTCGCAGGCGAGACCCGGTTCCATCGCCTGGTCGCGATGATGGCCGCGGAGCACGCGGACCCGGGCGAGGGCGTCGGCCGCCGCCCGCATCCCACACGCCGGGCACAGCAGGGGAGGTAGGACGTGGCGCGAAGCTCGGGCAAGGTGCGCGCAGCGCGGCTGACCGACCTTGCCGCGCTCGGCGAGCTCTCGCGGCTTGCGCAGGCGGACGGGGAGGGGACGCGGTCGCTCGGCTTGCCCGTGTCGGGTCCGCCGATCGGTGTGTTCAGCCTGTTCCGGCTCCCGCTGGGCTACTTCCAGCCGCACGACGTCCTGTACGTCTTCGACCGGGACTCCCACATCGCGGGGCTGCTCCGCGTCGAGCGTGAGAGCAGCCGCGACGAGTGGACCGTCGTGGAGCTCGACGCGGTCGGCGGGCTCGACGCGGGCGACGTCCGCTTCCGGCTGGTCCAGCACCTGCTGCGCGACGGAGGCAAGCGGGGCGCGGTCCGGTTCCACGTCGCGTGCGCCGACGCCGACGACAACGTGGAGCTGTTCATGCAGGCGGGCTTCGTGCGCTACGGCGACGAGTGCGTCCTGTATCGCGATCCCTCGCAGGACCTGCCTGCGCCGACCGACGACGCCGCGGCGGCCAAGGCGCGGATCCGGCCGGTGACCCCGCTCGACGCGGTGCCGCTGAGCCGCCTATACAGCTCGGTGACGCCCAAACCCGTCCAGCGACTGGAGGGCGTGCGGGTCGTCGACTGGGAGCGGCAGGGTCGCGACTGGCGCGTTCCGCGCAGCTCGCTTGCCCCGATCCTGCGGTTCGCGGATGTCGAGGGGTTCGTCCAGGAGGCGAAGGGCGGCGGCAAGGATGGAACGGAGATCGACGGGTTCGCACAGGTCGGCGTGGCGAAGGAGGATCAGCCGCACTATCTGAAGGTCCTCGCGCGCCCGGAGGCCGATGTCGTTCCACTCCTGCGATATTCGCTGGGTGTGATCGCGGCGCGCGCAGATGCGGATCGGGTGCATCGTCAGGGCGTGCTCGCGCCTGTGAGGACGTACGAGTCGCCGCTCGACCGGCGCTTCGAAGAGGAGGGCTTCGCCTCGGTAGCCACGGTCACGCTCCTGATGAAGGAAACCCTCGTCCGCGTCGCCGAGCCGAGCCTCGTGCCGGCCGGCGTCCGCTGAGCGGATGCACGGAGGAACAGCCAGCGTGGGATCCCAGGATCGGCAGCGCGATACCCCCGATGACCTGCGGGTGCTCCTCGCGGCGTTGCCACCCGAGATCGTGGAGGCGATCCACGCCCTCCCCGACAGGGAGTTGCTGATCGAGGTCGTCCTCGACCTGGGCCGTCGACCCGAGGCGCGCTACCCGGAGCGGGAGGTGACGCTCCTCGAGCGGGAGATCGTCGAGGCCGACCTGCAGTACGTCGTCG
>DATFQL010000172.1:0-4972 GCA_035264305.1 Candidatus Limnocylindrales bacterium
ACGGGTCGGGGACGACCCGGTGGGTTGTGCTGGTCGCCACTGTGGGCATCGGGATGCGGGTTGCCTTAAGGCGGGGTTCGGGTGGGCCGAATTCGCCTGCCCTCCAACGGACCGGCATACACTCGGCGCATGCCCGCCACGCCGCCGGCCGCGTCCCGCCCCGACCGCATCCGCCAGGGCGACCGCGAGAAGGCCTACCGGCCCCTCCCACTCGAGGAGCGCCGTGCCGCCTTCGTCGAGGGGCTCGCGGCGTGGGAGCGGGGCGACTTCTTCGCGGCGCACGAGGCGCTCGAGCCTGCGTGGATGGGGTCCGACGACCTCGCCGAGCGAGCCCTCCACCAGGGGCTCATCAAGGTTGCCGCCGCGTACGTCCACGCCGTGCGGCGCAACCCCGCCGGGATCGCAAAGAATCTCACCGGCGCCCGGCTGCACCTCGCCCACGCCGACCAGGCGGGCGTGACGTGGGGCGTGGACGTGCGGGCGCTGCTCGTCGACATCGATGCCCGCCTCGCCGATCCGGCGCTCGCGGTCCGACCACCTCAGATCCGGAGGCTGCGCGTTCCATGACCCGTCCCGCCGGCATTCCCGCCGTCGATCCGCTGTATGCCGACGTCCGGCGCTCCGACCCGGTGCGACCCGCCGTCCTCCTCGACGTTCGGGAGGTGCCCGAGTTCCAGGAGGTCCGGGTCCCGGGCTCGCTGTTCATCCCGATGTCGGAGCTCGGTGCCCGGCTCGACGAGGTCCCGAAGGACCGGCCCGTGCTCGTGCTGTGCGCGGCGGGCTCGCGGTCGGGGCAGGTGACCGGCTACCTCATTGCCCAGGGCTGGGAGGACGTGGGCAACGTCGCTGGCGGGCTCACCGCGTGGGAGCGGCTCGGCCTGCCGGTCGACCGCGGGCCGGTGCGCGCCGGGGACGGGACGCTGCCGGGCTGACGGCGCGTCGTCTGTCGGCCCCATCGTGCCGGCCGGCAACGCCGTGGGCCGTCGTTCGAGCGGTGCCTACCGCCGGCGGAACCGTGCCCAGAGCGAGCGGACCTTGGCCGGGTGGTTATACGCGTACCCGATGAGGATCAGCAGGACGAAGTTGATCGCGCCGATCGTCGCGGCGTTGAGGTAGCCCAGCTGCTGCCCGACCTCGCCGTCGAGCTTGAGGGCCGGGACCGTTGCGCCGAGCAGGCCGAGCTGGAAGAACGGCTCCTGGGGCGCGAGGTTCGTGCGCGCGATGTCGTTCGTGATGCCGTCCGCGGTTCGCCCGGCGATGACGAACGCGTGCGATCCCGAGACGACCGCCGCCGAGCCCTCGATGCCCTGCCCGAGGTCGGTCTGGGCGAGGTTCTTCCAGCCGGGGATCGTTCCGCCCGCGTCCGGCGTCGCCCAGAACGTCTGGTCGCTCTGCGTCGAGCCGTCGCTGCCACCCTGGATGTAGATGCCGCCGTTGGCCGTGAAGCCCGACATGTTCGTGCGCGGCGCCGGCAGATTGGTCTGCGACGACACGCGCCACTGGGCGACGATCGCGTTCGGATCATCGGCGGGCGCCTGCGGTCCGCCGACGAACGCCTGCTGCACGGAGGAGACGACGGCGTCCGCCTCGTTCCGGCCGCCGATGAGGAAGATGATGTCGCCGACGTGGGCCGCGACGCCATCGACGTTTGCCTCGAACAGCGGTGACTGCGGGACCCATTCGCCGAGCCCCCCGCCGGTCTGCTGCCTGCTCTTCCACACGCTCGTCGTCGCGGCCGTCCCGTTCGTGCCGCCGAGGAGAACGATGCCGTCGGCAACGGCAACGGCCGACGAGCCGGCTCGCGGCTCCGGCAGCACGAGAGCCTCCTCCTCGACCCACGCCTCGGGGAGCGTCGCGTCGTTGCCGACCGTGAGGCTGTAGACGGTGTCGGTCGGCGCCCCGTCAGGCCCGAGCCCGCCGATCACGTACAGCGTGTTGCCGACGACGACCGACGCTGCGTCCGTTCGGGCCTCGGGGAGCGACGGCCCGGGGGACCAGACGTCGAGGTTGCCGGTGCCGACGGCGTGCGAGACGTAGACGTCCGCGGCGGCGGCGTCGCCGGCCGTGCCGCCGGCATACAGGTACACCTGGCCGATCACCGCCGCGGACCCGTCGGTTCGGCCCGCGGGCAGGCGGACCTCCTCCGGGGCCGGGTGCCAGGGCAGCGTCGCGCCGGCCGCGGCGGGGCATGGCACGCCCTCGTTCTCGGGCGGGCAGAAGTTGATCGGCGACCAGGCCAGCAGGCCGATGTCGAGCGTGCGCTGCACGGTGAAGTAGTAGGCGCGGTCGGGGATGTACCCGAGCAGCATGATGATGACGACGAACCAGAACACAGCCTTGACCGCGGCCCACGCCCAGCCGTCGGCATCGAGCAGGCCGCCGAGAACGCGGCGCCGGCGGGGCGCGGGGAGTGCGGTCTGTGCCATCGCTCAGCTCCCCGCGCTGATCGTGCCGGTCATGTTGGGATGCACGGTGCAGACGAACGTGTACGTGCCCGCCGCGAGCGGCCCGACGGAATAGGTCCTCGTGTCCACGCCCGAGAAGATCTCGCCGACGAACGCGTCACCACCGCTGGCGTCCTTGATGTCGATGTTGTGGGGGATGCCGGCGTCCTTGTTCTCGAACTCGATCTGGAACGCCGCGTCCGCAGGGACGGAGAGCTCCCCGACCTCGAACGCGATGTTCAGCGCGCTCTCCTTGACGACGGCGCCGCCCGACGCGGCAGGGGATCCGGACGGTTCCGCGGAGCCTGACGGCGGCGCGGAGCCGGACGGCGTCTCCGAGCCGGAGGCCTGCGGCGAACCGGATGCCGCCGGCGATCCGCTGCCGCCGGGGCTCGCGCTCGCCTGCGTGAACTCGTCCTGCCAGCAGGCCGGGTAGGGAGTGGCGCCGGGCTCGGGCGACCAGTCGGGATCGACCCAGCCCTGGAACGTCTGCTCCTCGCCGGTCGCCGGGTCGACGACGGGCTCGAACAGCGAGGGGTCCATCACGCGGTACGTCTCGTTCTTCGTCGCACGGATGAACGCGATCACGTCCTCGACCTGCTTGTAGTTCAGCGGTCCGGGCGGCTGGCCGGTGTTCGACCAGATGGGCATGATCGAGTTCGGGTCCCCGCACGCGTAGCGGCCGCCGACCTCCAGCATGCTATGGACGTATTCGGGGCTGAGATGGGCGAACAGCTTGTCCTGGCGATTGAGCACGGGACCCTTGCCGCCCTCGCCGCTCACGCCATGGCACTGGGCGCAGTTCGCCTGGTAGATGTTGTACCCGCGCTCGACGGAGACAACCTGGACATCGTTGACCGCCGCGCCGAGCCGCGCCTCGGACAGGCCCCCCGGCAGTCCGAGCTCGTAGAAGTAGTAGCCGATGACGAACAGCGACACGATCGTGACGGCGATGAACCCCACCCACCGGGCGTTCGCCGACTGGCGGACGATCTTTGCGGCACGTTCCGGCGTGAGGTCGTTGCGGTGCACCGACGGCGCCGCCGTGAAGCGCTCCGCGGGAGCCGGCGCAGACGGCGGCACGGGCGCGGGCAGGCGCTCCTCGGGCGGTCGGCCGGGCTGGTCGGTCATCGGTCTCCTCGGTGGGGCAGGCGGAACGCGGACGGGATCAGATGCAGCCGGTGGGCGTGCGCGGCGGCTCGATGCCGGGCTGACCGACGGCGATCGGCAGCGGTCCGAGCGTGATCTTGCCCGTGTTGATGGTCAACGACCCGTCGCCGTCCACCCGTACCGCGAACCGGTCCATGCCCCTCGGCGCAGGTCCGTACGCGGGACCCGCGGCCTTGACGCCCAAGCGGTCGTAGCGCGAGCCGTGACACGGGCATTCGAGCCAGAAGTTCTTCTGGCACGGGTTGGGCTTGCAGCCCAGGTGCGGGCAGCGTTGGTAGAGCGCCCTGACGTTGACGTTCGTGCCGTCGCCCGTGTCGTCCGCGCCGGGAACGAAGCGCTGCTGGCCGGGATCCACGAGGATGACGAACGCCTTGGCCGCGCCGAAGTACGCCGGAAATCCCTCGTCGACCGGAAGCGACGAGTTGGCCGCCTTCAGATCGTCCAAGGTGCCGACGGTGACGTCGCCGCCGAACTTGCCCTCGAGGTTCGGCCACAGGAAGCCGATCGTGCCCGCCGTCAGCTCGAGCAGCCACAGGCCGACGCCCGCGGCCAGCGAGCCGCGGAGGAGCTCCCGGCGCGAGACACCCTGTACCTGCTCGTGGCGGACGGCCTTGAGGGCCTCCGTGGTCAGCGCCTGCGGCTTGTCCGCCGGCTCGACGTGGTAGTTGCTCATGACTCGCGAATCCTTCGGCTCACAGGGCGAAGTGCAGGCCCGGCGTCCCGATCGAGAAGAAATCGAGGTACGGGATGACGAACGAGTAGCCGGGACCGCGGAAGAAGATCCCGACGAAGGTGACGAACAGGCCGAGGGCGCAGAACAGCGAGAACAGCACGACCGTCGTCTTGCGCTCGCTCGGCCGGACCGCGAGGACGTTGCCACGATCGATGAACGGGATCAGCGCCGCGCCGACGAGCACGAAGGTCGGGACGAGGACGCCGGCGACGGTCGGGTGGAAGTACGCGAGCAGCTCCTGGAGCCCGAGGAAGTACCACGGCGCCTTGGCAACGGCGGGCGTGATGTTGCCGTTGGCAAGGTCCTCGAGGGGGGCGTTGATGAACAGGCCCATGAGCAGCAGGAAGATGCTCATGAGTCCTGCAGCCATGAACTCGATCGTCAGCAGGTGCGGCCAGGTCATGACCGTGTCGTCGGGTTCCTTCTGGACCCGGACGACCGCGTCCTGCTTCACGAGCGCGAGCAGGCGGTACGGGCGCGCCGACATCGGGACGCGCTGCTTGTCGATCTCCGTCCGCCGGGTCGGGTCCACCGGCAGCACGATCCGCCGCTCGGTCTCCGGCGGCGTCTTCACGTCAGACATCAGAGCGGCCCACTGATGCCACCATCCTTGCGAATCCTCCAG
>DATFQL010000173.1:0-15488 GCA_035264305.1 Candidatus Limnocylindrales bacterium
CGCCGCGGTGCTTCGGGGCGTCGTCAACAGCGAGCTCGTCGCGGCGCTGCGGGACGTCGGCTGCGACGCGGTCGGGCTGTCCGGGGTCGACGGGGGGCTGCTCATCGGGGAGCGGCTGCCGGACGTCGGCCTCGTCGCCCACGTGACCGGGATCCGTCGCGATCTCCTCGACAGCCTCCTCGTCGCGGACCAGGTCCCGGTCGTCGCGCCGCTCGCCCGCGACGAGCAGGGCGTCGTGTGCAACGTGAACGCCGACGACGCCGCGGCCGGGATCGCGGCAGGCCTCGGCGCCCGCCAGCTGGTGCTGATGACCGATGTCGACGGCGTCCGGGACGCGCGCGGGACGAAGCTGGACTCGGTCAGCGTGGCCGAGGCCGAGGCGTTGATCGCGGACGGCACGATCAGCGGCGGCATGGTGCCCAAGGTCAAGGCCGCGCTCGCGGCGCTCGCGTGGGACGACGCCGAGGCGATCATCGCCGACGGTTCCGCGCCCGACGCCCTCGTCCGCGCCCTCCAGGACCCGTCGTTCGGCACCCGGGTGTCGGCACGCGCCGGCACCGGAGCGGCACAGGCAGCTCGATGATCTCCCTCAAGCGCGATCGCCACGCCGCGATCCGGCAGGTGGTCGCCGACCGTGCCATCGGCTCCCAGGCGGAGCTCGTCGGCGCGCTGTCCGCGCTCGGCTTCGACGTCACGCAGGCCACGATCAGCCGGGACATCGGCGAGCTCGGGCTGGCCAAGGTGATGCGCGGCGACCGCTCGATCTACGTGAACCCCGAGGCGCTCGGCCCCGCCAGTCGCCCGCCCTCGGACGAGCGGCTGCGCCGGATCCTCGCCGACATCCCCGTCGCCGTCGGCCGAAGCGGTCTCATCCTCGTCCTGACCGGACAGCCCGGCACCGCAAGCGTGATCGGGCAGGCCATCGACGAGTCGAGCCTGAGCGACCAGGTGGGCACGGTCGCCGGCGACAACACGCTCATCGTCCTGTTCTCCGACGAGCCGGCCCTGGACCGATGGCTCGCCCGGTTCGTCACCCTCCAGGCGCCGGTCGAGCCGGTGGACGTCGTCACGGAGGCACTCGCCCGATGAACAAGGTCGTGCTCGCGTACTCGGGCGGCCTCGACACGTCCGTCGCCGTCGCATGGCTCAAGGAGCAGCACGGGGTCGAGGTCGTGACGCTCACCGTCGACCTCGGCGGGGGGTCGATCCGCGAGGGCGTCGAGCGGCGCGCGACGAGCGCCGGGGCGTCGAAGGCGTACGTCGTCGACGCGAAGGAGACGTTCGTCAGCCAGTACGTCTGGCGCGCGCTGCAGGCCGGGGCCATGTACCAGGGCGCCTACCCGCTCGCCACCGCGCTCGCGCGGCCGCTGCTCGCCCAGCTGCTCGTCGAGGTGGCGCACGCGGAGGGCGCCGACGCCGTCGCGCACGGCTGCACCGGCAAGGGCAACGACCAGGTCCGCTTCGACGTCGCGGTCCACGCGCTCGACCCGGGCCTCGAGGTCGTCGCGCCGATGCGCGTCGGAATGGGGCTGACCCGCGACCAGTCGATCGACTATGCGAATGCGCGCGGGATCGAGCTGCCGATCACGAAGTCGTCGCCGTACTCGATCGACGTCAACCTGTGGGGGCGCTCGTGCGAGACCGGCGTCCTCGAGGACCCGTGGGTCACGCCGCCTGAGGACGCGTATGCCTGGACCGTCAAGCCAGGGGACGCGCCCGATCCGGTGGAGATCATCATCGGGTTCGAGGGCGGGATCCCGGTCTCGATCGACGGGGAGCAGCTGGGGGGCCTGGCGGTCGTCGAACGGCTCCACGACCTCGGCGGCGCGCACGGCGTCGGCCGGATCGACCACGTCGAGGACCGGCTGGTGGGCATCAAGAGTCGCGAGATCTACGAGGCGCCGGCGGCGGTCATCCTGCATGCCGCGCACCACGCGCTCGAGGGACTGGTCCTGAGCAAGGACCAGCTGCGGTTCAACCGCCTCGTCTCGGACGAGCTCGCCCGGATCATCTACGACGGGCTGTGGTTCAGCGCCCTCTCGCGCGACCTGCGGACGTACGCGCTCTCGAGCCAGCGGGTCGTGTCGGGCGAGGTCCGGATGCGGCTCGACCACGGCACGGCGGCCGTTGTCGGGCGCCGGTCCCCGCTCAGCCTCTACGACAGGAACCTCGCCACATACGACGAGGGCGACGCGTTCGACCATGCGTCGGCGGTCGGCTTCATCGAGATCTTCGGGCTGCCGCTGCGCGTCGAGGCGGCCCGGCACGGCGCCGTCGGCAAGCACCACGGCGCGGCGTGGACGTGGACCGAGCCGCTGCTCGAGGACCTGCCGACGACCGTGTCCGAGCCGGTGGGGGCGCGGGCGGGCTGAACCTGACCGCGTCGCCCGCTGCGGGATGCGCGGTGCGCACGTTGTTCTGTAGGGTTGCAGCGTGAGCACCCGCGACGCGCCAAGCCCGCTGCCGGCCGCGGCCGGGGATGAGCCCCTCTCGACCGCGGGCGCCGCCGCCGTTGCCGCGGCCGACAGGATCGACCAGCTGGCGTTCCTGCACGAGCTCGCGCAGCTCGCGACGCAGGCGCGCGACTGGGACGAGCTGATGCGCACGCTCGTCGACCGGACGACGGTCGCGCTGGGCGTCGAGGTGTGCTCGTTCTACCTGCTCGACCGGGACGGAGAGCGGCTGACCCTGGCCGCCACGAACGGCCTCGACCCGGACCAGGTGGGCCGCGTGAGCCTCGCCCTGGGGGAGGGCCTGACCGGCCGGGCAGCGGACAGCCGGACGCCCGTCCACTCGACCGACGTCACCGTCGATCCCCGATTCTCGTGGGTCCGTGGATTCGACATCCACGGGCTCCACGCGATGCTGTCCGTCCCGCTCGTCTGGAACGAGGCCGTCGTCGGCGTCCTCAACGTCCAGACCACCGACGTCCGGGAGTTCACCCGCGAGGACGCCGAGCTGCTGTCCACGATCGCGGCACTGCTTGCGGGCATCGTCGAGAAGGGGCGGATGCAGGCGGAGGCCGAGGCCCAGCTCGACCGGCTCAGCCAGCTCGACGCCGCGCGGGCGGAGCTGCTCGCGGTCGTGACCCACGAGCTCCGGACGCCGCTCGCGGTCGTCCGCGCGTACGTCGACCTCCTCGCCGACGCTGCGGCCTCGAACGCCGCGGGTCCGACCATCGACGCGGTCGAGAACTGGCGCGCCGGCGCGACCGACCAGGTCACGCGGCTGGACCGGCTCGTCGATTCGATCCTCGCCTCCGTCCGCGGCGAGGGCCTCACCGGCCTCCGGCGGGATCCGTTCGACGTCGTCGGCTCGATCACGAACACGGTCGGGACGCTCGCACTGCTGCTGCGCACGCGGGCGGTGCGCTGGGACGCGCCGGGGTACGCGATGGTGGCACGGGGCGACGAGCCGCGGTTCCGCCAGGTCCTCGAGCACCTGCTCGACAACGAGGCGAAGTACGCGCCGCCGGAGCAGGCGGTCTCGATCGGCGTGTGGCGGACCGCGGACGAGATCGAGGTCTACATCACCGACGACGGGCCGGGCGTCCCGATCGAGGACTGGGAGGTCGTGTTCCAGCCGTACGTGCGTGTCGACCGCGCGCGCTCCCGCGGCTCGGGCATCGGGCTGTTCGCCGCGCGACGCCTGATGGAGGCGATGGGCGGCCGCGTGTGGATCGAGAAGAACGGCTACGGCGGCTCGCGGTTCATGGTGGCGCTGCCGGTCGCGTGACGCGCACCGGAGGCTAGTGGCTGACGGCAGCCTCGCGGGCCCGGAGTCGCGCGTAGCCCGGCTTCACGACCTCGGCGATCAGCCGGAGCCGCTCGTCGAAGGGCACGAACGCGCTCTTGAGCGCGTTGATCGTCATCCACTCCATCTCGCCGAGGCCGATCCCGAACGCCTCGTCCAGTGCCTGGAACTCGGACGAGGCGGTCACCCCGCTCATCAGCCGGTTGTCCGTGTTGACCGTGACCCGGAACCGGAGCCGGCGCAGGAGGTCGATCGGGTGCTCGGCGATCGACGCCGCACCGCCGGTGTGGACGTTGGAGGTCGGGCACAGCTCGAGCGGGATCCGGCTGTCGCGCACGAACGCCGCGAGCCGTCCGAGGTGCACCGACCCGTCCTCGCGCACCGTGATGTCGTCGACGATCCGGACGCCGTGACCCAGCCGCTCCGCGCCGCACAGCTGGAGCGCCTCCCAGATCGACGGCAGCCCGAACGACTCGCCGGCGTGGATCGTGATGTGGAAGTTCTCGTGGCGGATGTGCTCGAAGGCGTCGAGATGGCGCGTCGGGCGGTAGCCCGCCTCCGGTCCCGCGATGTCGAAGCCGACGACGCCGTCGTCGCGCCACCGGACCGCGAGCTCCGCGATCTCCTTCGAGCGAGCCGCCTGCCGCATCGCGGTCACAAGCGCGCGGATGACGATCGGGTGCCCTGCCGCGGCCGCGCGCTGGGAACCGATCCGGAACCCCTCGAGGTTCGCCCGGACGACCTCGTCGAGGGTCAGCCCCTGCTCGACCGACAGCTCCGGCGCATACCGCACCTCGGCGTACGCGACCCCGTCCGCGCCGAGGTCCTCGGCGCACTCGGCGGCCACCCGCACGATCGCGTCGTAGTGCTGCATGACGCCGAACGTGTGCTGGAACGTCTCGAGGTACAGCTCGAGGCTCTTGCGGTCGGCGCCACGCCGGAACCACGCCGACAGGTCGTCCACGTCCTCCGTGGGCAGCGCATGGTAGCCGTACTCCCGGGCGAGGTCGATGACGGTCGCGGGACGGAGCCCGCCGTCGAGATGGTCGTGGAGCAGCGCCTTGGGCGCCTCGCGGATCGTGTCCCTCGTCAGCATCCGGTCCTCCAGGGTTGCGGGGGAGGATAACGCGCACCGGCGCCACCAGAGGCGGCCCCTGCGGCATGTCGGCTGATTGACGAATGACCGGCCGATGGCCGGTCGTACACTCTCGCGACGATGCGCGACCTTCGTTCGGTCCAGAGTCCGCTGCTCGTCGGTCGCGATGAGCTCCTGCAGCTCGCCGAGCGTCGGATCCAGGAGGTGGCAGCGGGGCGCGGACACCTGCTCCTGGTCGCCGGCGAGGCCGGCGTGGGCAAGACGCGCCTCCTCGGCGCCATCCGGCGGAGGGCGGTCGCCGACGGGTTCCGCGATTCGGCTGGCGACCTCGCCCCGTACGATCGCCAGGTTCCGCTCGCCTCCATCCTCGACCTCGCGCGGACGATGACCCAGGTCGATGCGTTCGGCTCCCTCGGGCGCGAGCTCCTGGTCCTTCAACGCGGCCAGGGCGCGGATGCGCTCGGACATCGCCGCGTGCTTGTGCACGAGATCGCCGACCGGATCGTCGCCGCGATCGACCGGCCGACGCTGCTCGCCTTCGACGACCTCCAATGGGCTGACGAGCTGAGCCTCGAGGTCATCGGCGAGCTTGCGCGCCGCGGCCGGGAGCGGCCCCTGCTCCTCGTCGCGGGCTACCGGCTCGGGGAGCTCCCGCCGGGCTCGATCCAGCGCGAGTGGCGCTCCCGGCTGCTGAGCCAGCGCTTCGCCGAGGAGGTTCGGCTGCGACCGCTCACACGCGACGAGACGGCGCTCGTCACGACGCTCATCCTCGGGACCGGGATGCCGGCGCCGCGGGACGTCGTGCAGGCGGTGTGGGAGCGCACCGACGGGATCCCGCTGCACATCGAGGAGCTGCTGGCCGCGCTGGACGAGCAAGCCCGGGGAGATGGCCGCGCGATCCGCGAGGCGCATGTCCCGGACACGATCGAGGACGCGGTGCTTGCCCGGTATGGGCGGCTCAGCCCGGACGCCCGCGCCGTCGCCCGCGCGGGCGCCGTCATCGGGCGCTGCTTCGTGCCCGAGGTGGTCGCAGGACTCCTCGATCGACCCGTGAACGAGCTCGACGGGCCGCTGGGCGAGCTCGTCGAGGAGTCGTTCCTGTATCCGTTCAACTTCCTCGATCGCGGCTACTACGACTTCCGCCACCAGTTGCTGCGCGACGCGCTCTACGGGACCGTCCAGGCTGCCGAGCTCCGACGCCTCCACGCACGCGCGGGCGAGTTCGGTGGTCTCATCGACGGCTCGTCCGAGATCCATGCGTCCGTGCATTTCGAGCGGGCCGGGCTGCGCGCGCAGGCGTACCGGGCGGCAGTCGCGGGCGCCCAGGCGGCAAGCGCCGTCTCCAGCCGACACGAGGCGTTCGAGCTGTTCGCGCGTGCGGTCGCGAACCTGCCTGACGGGCTGACGGCGGTCGAGCGCGCCGACCTGTACGAGTCGTACTGCGACGCGGCCTTCGCGGTCGACGACGTCCCGGTCGCCGAGGAGACATGCCGCCTCGCGAGGCACTGGAATCTCGAGGCAGGCCGTGCGCTCGAGGCGGCGATGGATCTCCTCAACCTCGCCGGCGTCTACCGCCGCGACGTCCGACCGGGCGCCCACCGTCGCGCGCTCATCGCGCAGGCCGGGACCGAGATCGCCGCACTCCCCGAGGGTCCCGAGACGTGGCTCGCGATGTCGGACGTCCGGTTGTTCGAGGGCATTGTCGAGCTCGATCGGGCCAACCTCGAGGCGGCCGACGTGCTGTTCGAGGAGGCGCGCGAGCTCCGGCGGCGATCGGGTAGCGACGACACGTCGGACATCGACTTCACGGCGGCGACGAGCGACGTCATCGCGGGGCGAGGCAGCGACGGCATCGAGGAGATGCTGCGGATCGCCCGCGAGGCGCGGGGCGCGCGGGTCGAGGGAACCGGCGTCACCGCGTTCCGCTGGGCGGCCGCGACAGCCCTCCGCGTGCTCGACTACCCCACGGCCCGGATCGGGCTGACCGAGGGGCTCAGGTACGCGGACGAGATCGAGCAGTCCTATTGCCGGCACGTGCTCGCGGCGACGTCGGCGCACGTCGCGTGGACCGAGGGCCGCTGGGATGATGCCGTCGGCATCGCAAGCATCGAGCTCGTCGAGCGCGGCAGCCGCCGCGGCACCCTCGGTTCCCGCGATGCACTCGGGCTGGTCGCGCTCGGGCGCGGCGAGCTCGACCGGGCGCGCTCGCTGTTCGAGGCGTCGTTGGAGATCGGCCGTCCCACCGAGGAGGTCGATCTCGTGCTGCCTGCGACGTGGGGCCTGGCCGAGACGGCACTGCTCGCCGGGGACCCCACGGGTGCGATGCGGCACTGCGAGGACGCGGTCGCGCTCGCGCTGGCCGGGGACGAACGGTCGCTGCTCGTCCCGTTCGTCGTGACCGGAGTCCGAGCCTCCCTGGCAGCTCGCCGACCCGACGTCGCGGAGGACTGGCTGGCGCGCATGCGCGACCTGCTCGCGGCCTGGACCATCATCGCCGCGCCAGCGATCGACCACGGCGAAGGCCTCGTACGGACGAGCGCGGGATCGACCGTCGCCGCGCGCCACGCGCTCGAACGCGCCGTTCGCGGCTGGGACGAGCTCGGTCGCACCTGGGAAGGCCTGTGGGCTCGGCTCGACCTGGCGGCGTGCCTCCTCCGCTCGAACCGGGACGCAGAGGCGGTGTCCGCGATCCGTGACGTCGCCGGTCGCGCAGATGCGCTGGGGAGCGCGCCGCTCCGCGATCGGGCCGAGGAGCTCGAGGTCGTGGCTCGCAGCCGCGGCGCCGAGGAGGAGCCCTGGCGACCCCTGACCGCGCGCGAGTTCGAGGTCGCGAGGCTCGTCTCCGGCGGGCTCACGAACGCGGCGATCGGCGAGGCGCTCGGTCTCTCGCCGCGGACGGTCGGGGCGCACATCGAGCACATCCTGGCCAAGCTCGGCTTCACCCGGCGCGCCGAGATCGCGGCGTGGGTCGCGTCGATGGGCACCGCCGCGACCGCGACAGGCTGATCCACGGCATCCGCCATCGGGCTGCCGCCCGGCGCCGCCCGCCCGAACCACAGACAAACGCCGGCCGTGGAGGAGCCACGGCCGGCGCTGCGCGCTGTGCGGACGTTTTACGGCTCTCCACCACCGCCGTTGGGGTTGCAGGACTGGCTCGGGTGGAGGCCCATCGCCGTCAGGGCAGCACGCATCTCCTGGTCGTACTGGCCCCAGGACTGTGCGTGGCCCGGGTCGCCGCGGGTCGGATCGTCGCGCCGGACGCGATGGACGTCGTCGGTGAACCACTGCAGGTCCTCCTGGCCCGAGAACGCGCATGCGGACCGGCCGTGGACCTCCTTGAGCGTGCCGTTGCCGGTCACCTCGCCCGCCAGGACGGCGCCGGTGCCGATGCTGAGCAGCGCGATCGAGGCACCGAAGGCGACGATGATGCGGGCCGCCTTCGGCGAGGAGTGTGCGTGCGACATGTCTGTGCTCCCTTTCCAGTGCGTGCGTCGAGGTCGAGCGACTAGACCTCGACGGTGAGCTCGTAGATCTCGGGCGTGGGATGCCCTGCGCGCTCGTGAATGCGCAGGACTGCCTCCTTGGAGGGACCGGTCGCAAGGCAGAAGACCTTGCCCGCCTCGGGATCGAGCCACGCGCGCTCGAAGTGGACGCTCTCGTCCCGCTCGATCGCGAGGTCGCGGTCGTGCGCCTCCCGGAGCTGGTCTCCGGTCACGCCGAAGAACCCTGTGTGGACATCCATGAACTGGCCCATCGGCCGTCACCTCTCGTGATCGCGACGCCCTGGGATCGGCGTCCGTGTGGCCACGATCGACGACCGGAGTCCCGTCGGTCATCGGGTGACCGACCGATATGCCCCGCGAGATTGACCGATACGCGGGCGGGTTCGGACGGGAAGGCGTCAGCCGGCCTCGAGCCTCGCCTGTGCCGCCGCGAGCTGGGCAGCCACGCGGTCGGGGGCAGTGCCGCCGGTGACATCGGCGCCGGCGAGCGCACCCTCGATGGACGCGGCCGCACGAAGGTCTGCGGCGATCCCCTTGCGCCGCGCGAGCGACCGCGCCGTCTCGTCGTCCGAGCCGTCGAGGGCCGCGCGGTAGGCCTCGTCCGGCAAGGCCTCGAGCGTGGCGATGCCTTCCGCCTCCGCGCCACCGACGAGCCCGCCGACGATGTGGTGCGCCGCCCGGAAGGGGACGCCGCGCCGGACGAGCGCGTCGGCGAGCGCCGTTGCCGTCGTGTAGCCCTCTTCGGCCGCCTCGCGCATCCGGACCGGGTCGATGACGAGGGTCTCGACGAGGCCGGCCATCACCGCAAGCGAGGCGCTCAAGGTCGCGACTGCCGCGAAGAACGCGGGCTTGTCCTCCTGCAGGTCACGCTGGTAGGCGAGCGGGAGACCCTTGAGCAGCGTGAGCATCGCCGTCACGGCGCCGATGACGCCCGCGGTGCGGCCGCGGACCAGCTCCGCGGGATCCGGGTTCTTCTTGTTCGGCATCATCGACGAGCCGGTGGAGAACGCGTCGGCGACGTGGACGAAACCGAACCGCGGGTTCGACCACCACGTCAGCTCCTCCGCCAGCCGCGAGAGGTGGACCATCGCGAGCGCCGCGGCCGCGAGGACCTCGACGACGAAATCGCGATCGGCCACGGCGTCGAGCGAGTTCCGGGTGACGTCGTCGAAGCCGAGCTCCGCGGCCGTCGTCTCGCGGTCGAGCGGATAGCCCGCGCCGGCAAGGGCGCCCGCCCCGAGCGGCGAGACGTTGACCCGGCGGCGGGCGTCCGCGAGGCGACCGCGATCGCGCTCGAGCATCTCCACGTACGCGAGCAGGTGATGGGCGAGCAGCACGGGCTGCGCCGGCTGGATGTGGGTCGCGCCGGGGAGCACCGCGTCTCCGTCGCGCTGCGCGAGGTCGACGAGCGCGCGCTCGAGCCCGACGAGCCCGGCGTCGAGGCGATCGATCGCGCGGCGCGTCCACAGGCGCAGGTCCGTCGCGACCTGGTCGTTGCGCGACCGGCCGGTGTGGAGCTTGCCGCCGACCGTGCCGACACGCTCGGTGAGCAGCGTCTCGAGGTTGAGGTGGACGTCCTCGAGGGCGGGGTCCCAGGCGACGGCCCCTGCCTCGACGTCCGAGCGCAGGGACACGAGCCCGCGCTCGAGCGTCGACACCTCGTCGTCGGTGAGCAGCCCGGCCCGCCCGAGGCCGCGCACGTGTGCGATCGACCCCGCGATATCGTCGAGCGCGAGCTCCGCGTCGACCTCGATCGAGCGCGTGAAGTCGGCCATCCGGGCGTCGGGCCCTTCGCCGAACCGCCCGCCCCACATCCGCATCGCGGCCTCCCTCAGTCGATCTCGAGCGCGCGCAGCCGGGCGGCCGCATCCTCAGGCGTGAGGTCACGCTGCGCCTCGGCCAGCAGCTCGTAGCCGACCATGAACTTGCGGACGGTCGCAGAGCGCAGGAGCGGCGGGTAGGCGTGCCCGTGGAGCGTCCACGACTCGGCGTCGACGCCCTCGCCGAACGGCGCCCCGTGCCAGCCCATCGAATACGGGAACGGGACGCCGAACAGCGCGTCGTAGCGCCGGAGCGTGCGCCCGAGGATCGCGGCGAGGGCATCGCGGCGTGCGTCGTCCAGATCCGGCATCCGCGCCACCGGTGCGCGCGGCAGGATCAGCACCTCGAACGGCCACACGGCCCAGAACGGAACGATGACGAGCCACGCGTCGTTCGCCTCGACCACGCGCGGGCCGTCCGGCTCCTGGGCGGCCACGTCGGCGAGGAGCGCTCGGCCGGTCCGCGCTCGGTATGCCCGTTGCGTCGCGTCCTCGCGTGCGACGCCCGTGGGGAGCGCCGCGCCCGCCCACACCTGCCCGTGGGGATGCGGGTTGGAGGCGCCCATCGCTTCGCCCCGGTTCTCGAACACCTGCACCCATCGGTACCGTGCGCCGAGCTCGGCCGTCTGCTCCGCCCACAGGTCCACGACGCGGCGCACGTCCTCGGACGGCATTCCCGCGAGCGTCAGATCGTGCCGCGGCGAGAAGCAGATGACCCGGCACGTCCCCTGCTCGCCCTCGGCGCGCAGCAGACCGTCCTCCCACGTCGCATCCGACGTGTCGGGCCGCAGCGCCGCGAAGTCGTTGGTGAACACGAACGTGGACGTGTACGGCGGGTTCGTGTCGCCGTTGGCCCGGGTGTTCCCGGGACACAGGTAGCACGACGGGTCGTACCGCGGTCGCCGCTCGATCTGCGGGTGCTCCTCGCCGCCCTGCCACGGCCGGTTCGTGCGTCCCGGGGACACGAGGACCCATTCGTCCCGCAGCGGGTCATACCGGCGGTGCGGATCGCCGAACAGCGCCGGGAGGTCAGCCATGGATGACATCCGCGCCACGACTCGGCTCGACGACGAAGACGCGTGGGGTCAGGCTCGTGCGCGCCGGGTAGTCGCGCAGGACCGCCTCGCGGAGGGCGTCGACGGCGCCGCGGCGGACGAGGTTGATCGTGCAGCCGCCGAACCCCGCCCCGGTGAGCCGGGCACCGACGACACCCGGGGTCGCGCGGGCGATCTCGACGAGCGCATCGAGCTCCCGGCTGCTGACCTCGTACAGGTCCCGCAGCGAGTCGTGGCTCTCGGCGAACAGCCGCCCGACCCGCTCGAGGTCGCCCGCCTGGAACGCGTCGATGGTCTCGAGCACCCGGGCATTCTCGGCGACGACGTGGCTGGCCCTCGCGAACGGGACGGGGTCGAGCCGGTCGCGTGCCTGCTCGAGCATCGACGGGGTGACGTCGCGCAGCGCGGTGACGTCCGGCTCGCGCTCGGCGATCGTGGCGACGGCCGCCTCGCACTGCGATCGGCGCTCGTTGTACGCGGACGCCCCGAGGCGACGCTCCGAGCCCGTGTGGCAGACCACGAGCGCGATCTCGTCGAGGGGCAGCGCGACCGTGCGGTGCTCGAGGGTGCGGCAGTCGAGGAGCAGGGCACGTCCCGCCTCGCCGAACGCGGAGGCGAACTGGTCCATGAGGCCGGTGTTCACGCCGACGTACGCGTTCTCTGCCCGCTGCGCGGCCTTCGCGAGCGTCATCCGGTCGACGGGCGGCATGGCGCCGCCACATAGCGCGAACGCGGCGGCGAGCTCGAGCGCCGCCGAGCTCGAGAGGCCCGACGCCTGCGGCAGGTTCGACGCGAGCAGCCCGCGGAACCCTCGCGTCTCCACGCCGGTCTCGGCGAGCGACCACGCGACGCCGGCGAGGTAGTCGATCCAGCTTCCCGTCCGCTCACCGATGGCGCCGAGGTCGAACGAGCCGCGCTCGCCGGTCTCGGCCAGGGTGACCTCGACCCGTCGGTCATCGGTCGGCTGCAGCACGATCGAGATGCCCCGGTCGATCGCGACGGGCAGCACGAACCCCTCGTTGTAGTCGGTGTGCTCCCCGATCAGATTGACCCGGCCGGGCGCGTGGACTGCGCGTGCGGCCGCGCCGTCCACCTCGCCCGGGTATGCCTCGATCAGCCGCGCCACGAGCGCGTCCGCGTCCCTCGCGAGATCGGTCGTCGAAGCGGGCGCGGTCATCGGTCCAGCCTAGCGCTCGGGTGCCACTCGACGCGTTCCATCGGAATATCGGTCACGGCGCAACTGGTCCACGACGGCCGACGCGGATTGGCCTACGACGATGGGCCAATCGACGGATAGAATCCGCCGATGCCGCGAAACTCGAACGCGTCCGTGTGGGCCCTGTTCATCGGGCTCGGCTTCTTCTGGGGCTCGTCCTACTTCTGGATCAAGGTCGCCCTGGACACCGTGCCGCCGCTGACGCTCATCGCCGGCCGGCTCGTGCTCGCATCGCTGTTCCTGTGGGCGGTGGTGCTCATCACGCGCGAGCCGCTCCCCCGCTCATCGCGCCAGTACGCGCACCTGTTCGTCATGGCGATCGTGAACATCGTCGTGCCGTTCGTGCTCATCGCCGTCGGTGAGCAGTCGATCGACTCCGCCCTCGCCTCGATCCTCAACGCGACCGTGCCCCTGTTCGTGATCATTCTCGCGCCCATGTTCCTCCCCGACGAAGGCATCACCTGGCCGCGCGTCGCGGGCCTCGCCGTCGGGTTTGCTGGGGTGATCCTGCTCGTCGCCCCGGACCTCGTGAACGTCCGCGACGCAGACCCCACCGGGGAGCTGCTGCTGCTGGGGTCGAGCCTGTGCTACGCGATCGGAAACGTGTACGCGAAGCGCAACGTGAAGGGCCTCGCCCCGCGGATCCCGGCGCTGTTCCAGGTGTTCCTCGCGACGCTCGTGGTCGTCCCGGCCGCACTGCTCGTCGACCGCCCGTTCGCCACCGTCCAGCCGGCGCCCGAGGCCGTGATCGCGATCGTCTGGCTGGGCATCGTCGGGTCCGGGCTCGCGTACCTGTGCTACTTCACGATCCTCGCCAACTGGGGCGCGACGAGGACGTCGCTCGTCGCCTACCTGCTGCCGGTCGTGGGCATCTTCCTCGGCGCGGTCGTGCTCGGCGACCCCGTCACGATCAACCGGGTCGCGGGCACCGCCCTCGTGATCGCCGGCATCGCCCTCGTGAACAGCGGTCCGGCCGTTCGGCGGCGTCTCGACCGGCGCGCGGACGCCAGGGCCGCGAGCGGGTGAACGTCCCGGAGGCGCCGCGAGACCCGAGCGTCGTGCCGGAGACCGAGGACGCGATCACCGGCGAACGGGATCACGTCCGACGGCTCGAACCCTTTCTCGACTCGAGGCCTCGGTCGATCGTCAGGCCGGGGGCGTTCGTCCTCCTGGACGGGGAATGGCGGTTCGAGCGTGATCTCGCGAACCGCGGGCTCGCCGAGCGCTGGTTCGTGCGGCACGACTACGGCGGGACGGCGAGCTGGCCGGGGTCGGTCGCGGCTCAGATCGAGAGCGAATCGCTCGACGGGGCCGAGGACGACGGCGACGTCATCGTGTGGTACGAGCGGGAGTTCTCCTTGCCCGCCGAATGGCGAGGGAGCGGTCACCCCGTGCAGCTGACCTTCGGCGCGTGCGGGTACGAGACCCGGGTGTGGCTGAACGGCGTGCCGCTCGAGACGACGGAGGGCGAGACGGAGCACTTGGGCGAGTACACCTCCTTCAGCTACGAGCTGCCCGAGCGACACGTGCGGGAGGTGAACCGGCTGACGGTCCGGGTCGCGGACTCGCTCGACCCGGAGCGGCCGCGCGGCAAGCAGGAGTCGCGGGTCTACAAGCGCGGCGGGATCTGGTACCAGGCGTTCAGCGGGCCGGTCCGCAGCGTCTGGCTGGAGCCCGTGGAGCGGAACCGCCTTCGCTCACGCCTCAGCGTCGTCAGCCACGTCGCGGACGGTCTCGTCGAGTTCGGGGTGACGATGCGCATCCTCGACCCTGGCGAATACCGCCTCCACGTCGTCGTCGCGGCGCTCGACCAGGATCAGCCGAGCGCCGCCATGGACGCGACCCTGCGGCTCGACGCCGGACAGCGACGGCAGCATGTCGTCCTCCGGATCGACGACGCGACCCCGTGGTCGCCGGCGCGGCCCGTGCTGTACCGGGTGATCGCCCAGCTGTCGGCGCCCGACGGCCATGTCTCCCAGATCGAGACCCGCTTCGGGCTTCGCGAGTTCGAGGCCCGTGGTCCCGCGTTCTACCTCAACCACGAGCCGATCTACCTCGACGGGATCCTCTACCAGCCTGGGACATCGACGTTCGACGAGATGCGTCGCCAGTTCCGGGCGATGCGCGAGCTCGGTGTCAACCTCGTGCGCGTCCACATCGCGGGCGTCGACCCTCGGATCTACGCGCTCGCCGACGAGATCGGCCTCCTGCTGTGGCTGGAGGTCCCCAGCCCTCACCAGTCGAGCGAGCGCAGCCGTGCTGCGCACTGGGCGGAGCTGCGGCGGATGCTCGCCCACTTCGCGTCCCAGCCGTCCGTGGTCATGGTCAGCCTGTACAACGAGAGCTGGGGCGCCGACGACATCGCAACCAGCGAGGAGACGCGCGGCTACATCGCTCGCACGAAGGCCCACCTTCGGCAGCACTATCCGCAGTTCCTCGTCATCGACAACGACGGCTGGCAGCACGTGTCCACCGAGGGACGCCTCGAGAGCGACGTCCTGACGGCGCACGTCTACGAGACGGATGTCAGGACATGGCGAGGGGTGCTCCAGCGCCTCACCGACGGGGTGACCGACGGCGTCACGGCGCTGCCCCTCGTCGTCGGTGATCCGTTCTTCTATGCGGGACAGGTCCCGCTCGTCGTCAGCGAGTGGGGCGGCTTCGGGTTCTCGATGTACGGCGGCCCGGCCGAGCGCGACGCACGCGCCGCGACGATCCGGGCGTTCAAGGCCGCGCTGCGCGAGCACGCGATCGCCGGAGACGTGTACACCCAGGCGACGAACGTCGAGGAGGAGAACAACGGGCTGATCGAGGCCACGACGGGCGCGCTCCTCGTCCCGCCCGCGCTGCTCCGAACGGTGGCCCCACAGCTGCGGGCCGGCGAAGACGACGGTGCGGGTTCGTCCCGAGAGTAACGACGGGAGGCGGGCCTCGGAGCCGCGTCCGCGGCGCACGCTGGGGCGGTCGTCAGCTTCCGAAGCGCTCCCGCAGCCGCGGCAGGATGAGCTCGCCGTAGCGGGCGATCTCCGTCTCCTGGTCCGGGCC
>DATFQL010000174.1:0-3905 GCA_035264305.1 Candidatus Limnocylindrales bacterium
GCAACCAGACGGGTCATTCGCCGACGACACGGGGCTCGTGCGCGCGTACACGAGCCTCCATCTCGCCGGAGGCGGCCTGTGGAGCTCCGCCGACGACCTCCTCCGGCTCGGACGGGCCATGCTCGGCAGCGGGGAGCTGGACGGGACGCGCGTCGTGTCGCCCGCGTTCCTGCGCCTCATGACCCGCGAGGTCACGGTGCCACGCGAGGGCCGGGGCGTTAGGCCTGGCGCACACGAGGACCCGATTCACGCGGGTCACTACGCGCTGGGATGGGGCAGGCCGGGCATCGCATCGGTCGCGTCGCCGGCGGCCTTCGGGCACGGGGGCGTGTCCGGCACGCGTCTCTGGATCGACCCTTCGCTCGACCTCGCGTACGTCTACCTCAGTGGCAGCTGGGGGATGCCTCGCGAACCGATCGACATGATCGAGGCGGCGATCTACGCCGGGTTGTCATCGGTCAGCTGACGCGTCGACACGTTCGCGGACGCGCGCGCGCGTCGACACGCGGCGCGGGGTAGGATCACCCCCGACCGACCCGGAGGAACGATGGCCAGGATCAAGGGCACGGCGCCCAGGCTGCCCGGAACGCGCGAGGAGCTCCGCGCCCTGCACAGGGCGGCGCGCGCGCGCCGGAACGCCGCCGTGCTCGGCAGTCACGATTGGGAGCAGGCCCAGGCCGAAGTGGGCCGGATCGAGGTCGAGATCGCCCGCATCGAGCGGGCCATGGACCCGCCGCAGGTCTAGCGGCGAGAGGAGCCTTCGACCAACACCGCGTTCCATCCCACCGTTCGATCCGCCCCGACGCCCGTCGCCGGCGACGGTCCCGGCCGCCCCGAGGACCGTAGTAGCGTGCGGCCGATGGACGGCGTCGTGCTGGTCCTGAACCAGAACTACGAGCCCCTCAATGTCTGCAACATCCCGCGGGCGTTCCGGCTCCTGTTCGGGTCGAAGGCCGAGGTCATCGAGTACAACCACGCGGAGGTGCGGACCGTCCGCGAGACGTATCGCGCGCCGTCGGTGATCCGCCTCCAGCACCACATCCGGCGCCCACGCCCGAGGGTGAAGCTGACCCGGCGCGAGATCTTCGCCCGGGATCGCCACACCTGCCAGTACTGCGGACGCGTGGCCAACGACCTCACCCTCGACCACATCATGCCGCGCCACCGGGGTGGCGGGCACACCTGGGAGAATCTCGTCGCCGCATGCAAGCCGTGCAACCACCGCAAGGGCGGGCGCACGCCGGAGGAGGCGCGGGTCCGCCTCATCAGGCCGCCGTTCGAGCCCAGGAGCGACGTGTACAGCCTGTTCACGCCGTACCTCGAGGACGTCCGGAACGAGGCCTGGAGGAACTACCTCTTCCTCGGCCGGAACTAAGGCCGGTGGGGGCGCTCGACAGCACCCTCGCCGCCGAGCGCCTCGGGGCCACGACGCCGCCGCACGTCCTCGCGCTCGTCGCGCAGCTCCACCGGCACGGGCACGCGGCCTACGTCGTCGGCGGCTCCGTCCGCGACGCGCTCATCGGGAGGCAGGCGAAGGACTGGGACCTCGCGACCGATGCCCGGCCCGAGCGGATGCTCCAGCTGCTTCCGGGTGCGGTGTACGAGAACGCCTTTGGAACGGTCGCCGTTCGTCGCGATGGGCACGTCGTGGAGATCACGACCTTCCGCGTCGAACACGAGTACGCCGATTTCCGCCGGCCGCACACCCTCGAGTTCGGCGACGACATCCGGACGGATCTCGCCCGGCGTGATTTCACCGTCAACGCCATCGCGTGGGGTGTCGAGGGGGACTCGACCGGCACGAGCGACGCCGAGGCCGCGGCAGTCCCGGCGGACATGACGCCGGACATCAGGCCGGACGTGGCGGCGGAGATCGTGGACCCGTTCGGCGGGATCGCGGACGTCGAGGGCGGCGTGCTGCGGGCCGTGGGCGACCCCGACACGCGGTTTCGTGAGGACGCGCTCCGGATGGTCCGCGCGGTCCGGCTCGTCGCGACGCTGGGCTTCGAGATCGAGCCGGCGACACGTGCTGCGATCGAGGCGAACGCCGCGCTCGTCGCCCACCTCTCGGGAGAGCGGATCGGCGCCGAGCTGGCCCGGCTGCTCGCCGCTCCCCGGCCGTCGGTCGGGCTGCGCCTCGCCCATGAGACGGGCCTCCTCGCCGTCATCTCGCCGGAGCTCGCCGCCCAGCGTGGTGTGCTCCAGAACAAGATCGAAGGTGAGGACCTGTGGGATCACACGCTGCGGTCCGTGGACGCGGCGCCCGCCGACCGGCCGATCGTGCGGCTTGCGGCGCTGCTGCACGACATCGGGAAGCCGGCGACCCTTGCCGACGGCCATTTCCATCACCACGATGCCGTCGGTGCAGCCCAGGCGGACGAGCTGCTGCGGCGGCTGCGCTACCCGCGCGCCGCCGCCGACGAGGTCGTCGACCTGGTCCGCCACCACATGTTCACGGTCGATCCCGACGCATCGGGAGCCGCGATCCGGCGGTTCATCAAACGGATCGGTCGCGACCGGATCGACGCGCTGCTCGCCCTCCGCCGTGCCGACGACATCGGCTCGGGCAGGCCCGGTGATTCTCCCACCCTCGCCGCCTTCCAGACCCGGATCGACGAGGAGCTGGCCGCGGAGGCGGCCCTCGACCGCTATGCCCTGAAGATCGACGGCACGGACCTGATCCGCGAGCTCCGCCTCGAGCCCGGCCCGAGGCTCGGTCGCGTGCTCAACGAGCTCGTCGAGCGCGTGATCGCCGATCCGGCCCTGAACGAGGCGCCTACACTCCTCCTGCTCGCACAGGGCATGCTTGCCGACATGCGGGACGAGGGCACGTCGTGATCGAGCTCCTGCTCCAGGCCGAGCGCGCCCTCGCGATGGGGCGCGTCGATCAGGCCGAGTACCTGTACCGCCAGGCCTCCGACGCCGATCCCCGCAATTCGATCGCCGTGGTCGGGCTGGGTCGCGTCGCACTCGAACGTGACGACGAGATCGAGGCGTGGCGCCAGGCGAAGCGGGCACTCGTGATCGACCCGGAGAACGCCGCCGCGAACCGTATCGTCGAGCGACTGGAGGACGTCTGGCGCCGCAGTGGTCGTGCCGTCCCGGCAACGTCCTGGAACGGCAGTGGACACGAGGCGGCAGCCGAGGCGACGCAAGTCGCGGAGCAACTCGCGGACCTTCCGGGTCCCGAGCCGGTCACACCCGACGCAGCAGCCGCGCCCGTCGACGTCCCGGCTGCGCTCGAGGTGCCCGTCGCGGCCGAGATGCCGGTCGCGGCCGAGTCGCCGGTCCTGGCGGATACGCCGGTCCTGGCGGATACGCCGGTCCGGGCCGTCGCCGTGCCGGCCGCGTCGAAGGTGCCGCCGGTAGCGTCCGAGGTGCCGCCGGCCGCGTCCGAGGTGCCGCCGGCCGCAGATGCGCAGGTCGCCGACGCTGCACCGATGGCACGGCGTGTCACGCCAGATGTCGAAGCGGCCGCTCCCGAGTTCGAGACCCCCACGCCCGACTCGCGTCCTGTTGCCACGACCTTCGGGGCAATGGCGGTCGAAGTCGAGACTCCGGCGCGCGATATGGATGACGAGGCGCCGAATGTGGAGCGCGCGGCGCTGCATCTCCAGGGAACCAGGAACGAGGTGGATCCCCTCGTGCAGCTCCATCCGGCCGCGATCGGGCACCAGCGGCTCGCGACGCAGGCCGAGCCGCAGCCATCGCCGGCGGAACGCGTCGCGACCGACGTCGGAGTTCCGCTGACGCCGGGGGACGTCCCAGTCGAACCGATGGCCGACGTTCCGGTCGAACCGATGGCCGAGGTCCCACTGGCCGAGGTCAAACCGGCCGAGGTCGAACCGGCGGTCAATGTCACCCTCCGCGAGACGGCGGCGGTGATCGAGGTACCAGCGGCTGAC
>DATFQL010000175.1:0-2075 GCA_035264305.1 Candidatus Limnocylindrales bacterium
CGTCAGCGCCTTCGAGACCGACATCCCGAACGGCAGCGACGACTTCCGCGGCGGCGAGGGGAACGACACCGTCACCTACGCCAATCGATCCGCGGCGATCGCCGTCTCGAACAACGGCGCCGCCGACGACGGCTCGACGGAAGAGCACGACCTCGTGCGCCCCGACGTCGAGGCGGTGGTCGGTGGCTCCGGCGACGACTACCTCGTCGGTGGACCGGGCCCGGACAACCTCGACGGCGGACGGGGCGCGGACCGTGTCGAGGGCGGGGACGGCGATGACTCGCTCTCGGGCGGCGCCGAGGATGGCGGCGCCGACCGGCTGACGGGCGGGAGCGGCGCCGACTCGCTGCGAGGCGGGGCGGGCGCGGACGTCCTGAACGGCGGCGCCGGCCCCGACACGCTCGCCGGCGGCGGCGGCAGCGACACCATCGCCGGCGAGGGCGGCGACGACGTCGTCACCGGCGGCACCGGGCTCGACACGATCTCGGGCGGCGCCGGAGACGACACGCTCGACGGGAGCCAGCCCGTGCTCGTCGGCGCGGACGGCGCCGACCGGATCGAGGGCGATTCCGGGGACGACTCGCTGAGCGGCGGCCCGGGCAACGACATGCTGGACGGCGGGCGCGGCTCGGACAGGCTTTCCGGCGGAGCCGGCGTCGATTCGGTCGACTACCGCGGTGCCCGCCGGGCCGTCACGGTGACGCTCGATGGCGCGGCGAACGACGGCGTCGCCGGCGAGCGAGACGACGTCCGGGGCGACGTCGAGGGCGTCCGGGGCGGTGCGGAGGAGGACACCCAAACCGGGAACGCGGGGTCGAACCCGCTCTCGGGCGGGTCGGGCGAGGACTACCTCGACGGCGGCCGCGGCTCGGATGACCTCCGAGGGGGCGCCGGTGACGACACGGTCCGCTCGCGCGACGGGCGGCGAGACGCCGTGCGCTGCGGTCCGGGTAACGACCTCGCGATCGTGGACCGCAGGGACGTCGTGCGCTCCGACTGCGAGCTCATGGAGCGCGGCGGTCGCTCGAGGTCCGCCCTCGGGCGGCGGATCGTCGTGCGGCCGCTGCGCGGCGCGGTCGCGGTGCGCCTGCCGGGACGGCAGCGCCCGATCCCGCTCGAGGACGAGGTCGGCCTGCCGCTGCCCGCCGCGCTCGACGCGAGTCGTGGAGCCCTCCGGGTGACGACGTCGCTTGGCGGGCGACGCCGGAGCTCCGCGATCCTCACGGGCGGGCGCGTGCTCGTCCGCCAGCGGCACGCGCGGCGCTCGCCGGCCGGGCTGCGCGTCCTGCGCCCGAGGCACGCGCGCTGCCGGGGCGCTTCACGGGGCCGGGTTCTCGCGCGAGTCACCCTGCGCAGCCGAGGCGGCTTCCAGACCACGGGCCTCCATGCCTCGGCCACCGGCCGGCGCGCCACCTGGTCGACTGAGGAGCTCTGCGGCGGCACACGCGTCCGCGCTCGGCGGGGGCGGGTCGTGGTCCTCGACCGCTCGACCGGCCGGCGGGTCGTCCTGCGCCCGGGCCGGTCCTACCTGTCGAGGGCGCGATGAGACGGCTGCTCGCCTGTGTCTCGATGGCGCTCGCGCTCGCCGCGCTGGCGCCGGCGAGCGCCTTCGGGTGGACCGCGTTCCGCAACCCCGGCTCCTCGGTGCTCTTCTACTCGGCCGAGTCGGGCGAGGCCAACGACGTGATGATCTCGCTCGCGTCCGGGACCTACACGATCACGGACGTGGGGGCCACCGCGGCAGCGCTCATCTCCGCGCCATGCGTCCGCGTCGACGACTCGACGGTCACCTGTCCAGCCGACGGCATCACCTCGCTCGACGTGTCTACGCTCGACGGGGACGACCGCGTCGTCGTGAATGCCGACACCGCCTCCAACATCAAGGGAGGCAGCGGCAGCGATGACCTCACCGGGGGCGACGGCAACGACACGGTGATCGGGGACGGCGTCCTCGGAGAGACGGGAAGCGACACACTCTCCGGCGGCGGGGGCGACGACGAGCTGTTCGGGAAGTCGTCCGACGTCGGCGCCGACGCGTCCAACCTGCTCGACGGCGGCCCCGGCAACGACGACCT
>DATFQL010000176.1:0-2242 GCA_035264305.1 Candidatus Limnocylindrales bacterium
CGCGAGCGCGTCGTAGCGGGCGACCGTCCCGGGCGGCGTGTGGCGGAGCATCCGCGCGCGGAGGTTGTCGGCGTCGAGGAGCAGGTACGTGACGATCAGCACCGACATCCCGAGGCTCGTCACCGCCGGCCCGACGGTCGCGAGCAGCTGCCGGACCCCGGCGATGACCGCTCCGGTGTCGATGGTGGGCACGGAGCCCGGTGGCAGTCCGGTCGCGGCCGCGAACGTACCCGCGAGGTCCTCGAGGTCGGCGCTGAGCCTGCCTGCGTCGCCCGACAGCTGGACGGCGATGGCGAGCACGGACGCGACCGCGGCCGCCGCGAGCAACCCGAGGACGAGCACGTATGCCACGACCGTCAACGTCACCGACAGTCCTCGCCCCATGCCGCGTCCGTGGAGCCACAGCTGGAGCGCCCGAGACAGGATCGCGGCCAGCCCCGAGAACGCGAGCGTCGCGAGCAGGCCGTGGACGGCCTCGGCATAGGCGAGGACGACCGCGATCGCCGCGACCATCACCAGCGGTACGAGCGGGCTCCGCGTCCGGTCCGCCTGCGTGTCGACCTCGGTCATGCCCCGATGCTAGCGGGCTGGACCGGCGTCCGGTGCGACAGCGTCGAGCCACGGGGGGAGAATCGGCAGCGGAGGATGCAACCGCATCCGCCCGGAGTGGGTTGGAGGAGGTGGGGACGACTACCATCCGTCCCGACCGGGTCGGCTCGTGACCCGTCGACCCGAGCCGCGGAGGTTCCGCATGTCCATCGCCGCCCGCGTCCCCGCAGCGCACGTCGCGCTCCTCGCCGCCCTCACGACCGTCGTGCTGTGGGCGTCGGCGTTCGTCGGCATCCGGGCCGCCTCGGTCGACATCGGGGCGGGACCGCTCGCGCTCGGGCGCCTCGTCGTCGGATCGCTGGCGCTCGGGATCGTCGTCTCGTCGCGGGGACTCGTCCGGCCGTCGAGGCGGGACGGCGCACTCATCGTCGCGTCCGGGCTGCTGTGGTTCGCCGTGTACAACGTCGCCCTCAACGAGGCGGAGCGCAACGTCGACGCGGGGACGGCGTCCATGCTCACCAACATCGGCCCCATCCTGATCGCCGTGTTCGCCGGGCTGTTCCTCGGCGAGGGCTTTCCGCCGAGACTCCTCGCCGGCATGTGCGTCGCATTCCTCGGGGCGATCGTCATCGCGATCGCGTCGGCGTCGGCACCGGTGCCGGGGGGCGACGCCACGCTCGGGATCGCGCTGTGCCTCGCGGCCGCCGTCGCGTACGCGGGCGGGGTCACGCTCCAGAAGCCGGCCCTGCGCGCGGTCCCGGCCGCGCAGGTCACGTGGATGGCGTGCGTGACGGGCGCGATCGCCTGCCTCCCGTTCCTGCCGCGGCTCGTGTCGGACGTGACGGCGGCCCAGCCCGTGAGCGTCGCGTGGATGGTCTACCTCGGCCTGTTCCCGACCGCGATCGGGTTCACGACCTGGGCGTTCGCGCTCGGCCGGACGACGGCGGGCCGCCTCGGATCGATGACCTACCTCATCCCGCCGATCGTCATCGTGATGAGCGTGCTGCTCTTGGGCGAGGTGCCGCCGCCGCTCGCGATCGCCGGCGGCGTGCTGTGCATCGCCGGCGTCGTCGTCGCGCGGTCGCCCGGGGCCGTCCGGTGGCGGCGGGCAGCCGCGACAGGCGCCTGAGCGAGGCACGAGCCAGGTCCGCACGTCCCGGATCGGCGGTCCGATCGGCCCGCGACACGGACCTCGCGCCGCGCGACGATGACGACGCGGTGGGTGCCGGAGGGGACGCCCGGCACCCACCCCACCGATCTCGCGGCCTAGACTCCGGGCGTGGCCACCCCCGCGGCAGTGCGCCCCCAACGCCTTCGGCCAGGTGACGTCGTGGTCGCCGTATCACCGTCGTGGGGTGGACCCGCGGCCTTTCCGCACGTGTTCGAGGCCGGGCTCGACGTCCTTCGCTCGTGGGACCTCGAGGTTCGCGAGGCGCGGACCGTGCGCTGGTCGCCGGGCGCCCTCGCGGCCGATCCCGCGGCACGCGCCGCCGACTGCAACGCGGCGTTCGCGGACCCTGAGGTTCGCGCCGTGTTCGCATCGATCGGCGGTGACGACTCGATCCGCCTGCTGCCGTACCTGGACCGTGCCGTGATCGCTGCGGACCCCAAGATCGTCATGGGCTACTCCGACACCACCGTGCTGCTGAGCGCCGTCCGCCGCGCCGGCGTCGTCGCGTTCCACGGCCCGGCC
>DATFQL010000177.1:0-2561 GCA_035264305.1 Candidatus Limnocylindrales bacterium
GCACCACGACCATCTGCGTCCCGAAGTGATTGATGCCCATGCCGGCTGCGATCATCACCGCCCCGCCGATGATCCCGTACAGGATGATCGTCGTCCGGCGCATGTCCTTGAACCGGCCGCCCCAGTAGAACAGGCCGACGAAGAACAGCAGGCCGCCGATCGCGAGTCCGACCGACATCTGCCACGGCTCGAACCCGCCCATGAGCGTCTGGTCGGCGAACTCGGCGCTCGGCTCCCGGACGAGCTGGAACAGCGTCTGGCTCGTGAACAGGCCGAGCGTGGCGTTGATGGCGATCCAGGTCGGCGCGAGCAGCCAGACGTGGCTGCCCTTGAGGATGCGGACGTAGCGGCGGAGGCCTTCCTCGGGATCATGCGCGCGAGCCGCGGGCTCCGGCTCGGCGTGCGTGGGGACGCCGTAGCGGTAGATGAGGAACGAGACGAGGTACACGAGGGCGTTGAGGATGAACGCGACGGGCCCGAACGCGCTGAACAGCACGCCGCCGAGGACGAAGCCGAACATCAGGCCGGCGAGCGTGGCCGCCTCGAACCGGGCGACCGCCCGTCCGCGGAGCAGCTCGTCGGCCGCGGTCGCGAAGGCGATGAAGCCGAGGATCGACGGGACCGAGGCGGCCGTCGACGCACCCTCGAGCAGCCGCGTGAACGCGATGACGGGGAGGCTCACCGTGAACGCGGTGATGATCACGGCGATCCCGCCGAACGTCGGCCCGATCAGCATCACGCGTCGATGCCCGATGCGGTCGGAGAGGATGCCGAACAGGGGCGACCCGACGAGCTCGGTGGCGTAGAACAGTGCACCGAGGATGCCCACCTCGACCGCCGTGACGGGCTGCCCGCCGTACTGCGGAAAGACCGCGTAGTAGTAGATGAGCATCGACCCCGTGATGCCCGTGGCGAGGCGGAGCGTGAACGTGCCGAAGATGACCGCGAGGATGGGACGCGCCATGCCCGAAGCGTAGCGGGTCCTCCGGCTCGCCCGTCGCTCCGCGGCTTCCCGACGTCGGAGCCCGTCCGTACAATGCCCGGCCAGAGGGCCCGCCCGCGCCGCCTCCGTCAGGCGTCGTCCACCGGCACCGAGCCGCCGGCCGTCCGGGTCCCGTGGGAGGAGCCCCGCCCGTGTCCCGTGTCGCGATCGTCACCGACTCCGCGAGCGACCTCCCGCCCGAGGTCGCGCACCGCTCGGACATCACCGTCGTCCCGCTCGTCGTCAGCTTCGGCCCCGACAGCTTCAGGCCCGGCGTCAACCTCACGACGGAGGAGTTCTGGCAGCGGATGACGGCCCCCGAGGCCCCGTTCCCGACGACTGCCGCGGCCGCGCCGGGAGACTTCATGTCCGCGTTCCAGGGTGCGTTCGATGCGGGCGCCGACTCGGTCGTGTGCATCACCGTGTCGGGGGACCTGTCGGGGACGCTGAAGGCGGCGCAGGTCGCGGCGGGGCAGCTCCCCGGCCGCGACATCCACGTCGTCGACTCGCGGACCGCGTCGATGGGCCACGGGATGCTCGCGCAGATCGCCGCCGAGCTCGCCGCCGAGGGCGTGTCGGGCGCCGAGATCGCGCGCGTCATCGACCACCGCAAGTCGGACGTGGCGCTGTATGTGGCCCTCGACACGCTGGAGTACCTCAAGCGTGGTGGCCGGATCAGCGGCGCGCGGGCCGCGATCGGCACGATGCTCAACGTCAAGCCGATCATCACGGTCATCGGCGGGATCGTGGAAAACGCGGACCGGGTGCGATCGCGTCCCAAGGCGCGCGAACGCGTCCTGGAGCTCCTGACCGAGAAGCCGCTCGAGCGAGCGAGCATCCTCCACACCACGAACGCGGACGTCGAGGAGTTCCGCGACCTGTTCATCCAGCGCTCGAAGCTCGATCCCTCGAAGGTGCAGGTGATGCTCGTAGGCCCGTCGGTCGGGCCACACCTGGGCCCGGGCTGCGTGGGTGCGACGATCATCCTGCGCCACTGAGCGCTGCTCCTCGGCTGCGCGAGCGCTCCGGGTGTCGCGGCCGCTCGATCAGGTGGCGTTCCGACCGCGTCCCTCGCCGCGGTGCCGCCCTTCTGGGTCGCGCGGCGTCCCAACCGCGTCCCCCGGCGCGGTGCCGCCCGCTCTGGATCGCGTGGCGTTCCAACCGACGGCGATTCCGGTCGGTTGGAACCACTGCTGTTCCAACCGGAGCGAATCCCGACGCCTGGAACACGCCTTGTTACAGCGGGAGCGAATCCCGCCCGTTGGAACGGCACGCGATCCACGGAGCGCTCGCGGCCGCCGGCAGATCGGCGCCGTCGTCGGGCGCCGCGACGGACGCGGGGCAGACGTGCGCGCCCGTCGGACGCCGCGACGGACGCCGCGGACCGAGGAACGGCAGGGTGACGGACAGGTTGCGACACGGTAGCGACCGTGCATGGCGGACGACGGTTCGTGGCTATACTCGACAGCCAGAGGCATCGCCTCGTGCGCCGCGGCATGCCACGCCCGGCGGCGCGTTGCGCACCCGTGGGGTCGTCCGGAAGACGATCCGTCGAGCGAGGACGGCGCCACCGTCCCGT
>DATFQL010000178.1:0-4093 GCA_035264305.1 Candidatus Limnocylindrales bacterium
TCTCTGCCATGTCCGTCACCGCTCGTCAGTCGGCCGTCCTTGCGCTGGTATCCGTTGCAGCCCTCGTGGCGGGGTGCGCCCCGTCGGTGGCCATCCCGTCGGCATCGCCGTCCGCGGGGCAGACCGGCGGACCGGAGCCGACGCTCGACGCGGCGACCTACTGGCTTCGCGCCGCGACATCCCAGGCGATCCCGCCCGTCGACCGGTTCGGCGTCCCGCCAACAGCGCTCATCACGGGCGAGGGCGCGTACGTCATTGTCGGTCCGACGGACGCCATGTACCCGGGACCGGCGCTGCCGAACCTGCTCGGCCGGTCGATCACCGAGGACGGCCGAGCGGCGATCGTGGCAGAGGCACGGCGGCTGGGGCTGCTGGGCGGGCAGACCGACTTCCGAAGCGACAGCGTGCCGCCCGGCGCGCCGACCGGGACGCTCGAGCTGACCGTCGATGGCTCGCGCCTGACGCTGCTCGGGCACCCGGAAGCCATGATCGAGTGCGTGACCACCCCGTGCGATGCGCCGCCCGGCACGCCGGCCGCGTTCGCCGCCTTCTGGGTGGCGCTCCAGGATCCGGCCTCAGGGCTCGGGGACGCGGTCGGGCCCGAGACGCCGTACGTCGCTGACGCGTACGCCCTGCTCGTCGGTCCGCCACCGCCTCCGGAGGCGTCGATCCCGGCCCACGTCCTTGATTGGCCGCTCGACGTCGCGCTCGGCACGTTCGGCTCGGCGGTCGCGGACGGGACCCGACGGTGCGGGACCGTGACCGGCGACGACGCCGCGAGGCTTCGACCGATGCTCGAGCAGGCGACGCAGGCGAGCCAGTGGGTGCAGGACCCGGATACCAGCGCCACGTTCGGGATCGTGACGCGGCCGTTCGTGCCCGGCGAGGATCCCTGCGTCGACGCGTTCGGGCCGGGCTGATCTTGTTCGAGCGATCCCCTCCATCTCGACAAATCCGGAAGGCGTTGCCCCTCGCCCACGCCCGTGATGGCGTCATCGTTCGCGTCTCGGACGACGGCTGATTCCGATCCCCCTCGCCGACCGTCGCATGACAAGCCGGCGCGCGCCGCCGCCCGCGCTGGAGGTGGTCGCCGCGGCGACCTCGAACCCGGCACGCTCGAACATGGCGGTCGTCCCCGTGTACACCGACGACGACGCGATGCGCGGACCGTCGGTCGCCACCGGGTAGCCCTCGACGAGTGCCGCTCCGTGTTCGGCGGCGTAGGCGACTGCGGCGTCCAGCAGGGCGGTTGCGACTCCCGACCGTCGCTCCCGACGCGCGACGACGAAGCAGTTCACGCTCCACACCCCGTCACCCGGGACGGTCGGGATCGTGCGCGAGCGCTGCAGCCTGGGGAACGCCTGGCGCTGGCCGAGCCCGACCCATCCGATGGCCCGCCCGTCGCGCAGCGCCACGAGTCCCGGGGCCGGGTCGTGGCCGACCAGCGCCTCGAGGTCCCGACGGTTCTCCTCGGGCGTGGTGTTCGTCCAGTTGGACCCGGGCTTCCGCCAGTACTGGCACCAGCACCATCTGGGGTCGCCGCCTGACGAGAACAACTCGGCGAGCGCAGGCCACGTGTGGCTGCTCAACGCCGCGATCTCGACCGACTCAGGGCCCGCCTCTGGACCTTCCGACGCTCGCGTCACTCGATCCGACGCAGGCGCACCACCGGGATGTCCCGGTCCGTCTTCGCCCGGTACTTCACGTACTCCGGAGCCTCTACGGCGATCCGCTCCCACGCGCGATCGAGCTCGTCGCCGTCGAGCGACTCCGCGACGACGGGCACCCGACGCCCGTCTCCGAACCGGACCGTGGCTTCTGGCCGGCTCGCCAGGTTGTGCACCCAGGCGGGATGGCGCGCCGCGCCGATTGCCGACGCGATCACGAGCCAGGAGTCACGGCTCTCCTCGATGTAGCCGAGCACGGCCTGCCGCACCCGGCCCGACTTCGCACCGGTCGTCTCGAGCAGGAAGGCCGGCACCCCGCCCTGGGTCCGCGCACTCCCACGACGGCCGAACTGGCCGACGCTCATTCGATTGCCAAAGGCCGCGAGCGCCCGCGGAAAGAATGCGCCGCGTGTTCCGCTGGGGGGCACCCTGACCGGCATGTCGGAAGTCTAGATCGTGGCGCTACCCGCGAGCCGTCGCTTCGGTCGATCCCCGGGCAGGCATCGACAGCGCATCGATCGAAGCGACCCGGACGACCCGGGCCGCGGCGCTGGCGAGGGAATCGTCCAGCGTGACGAAGGCATCGCCCTGGAGCTGCGTCAGCGCGAGGTACTCGGCCGCGTACGTCTCCTCCCAGCCGAGCGAGGTGGCGAGGTCCCACGCGCGCCGGCGGAGCACGGCATCGCCGAGCAGTCGGATCGGCAGCCGCCACGCAGCACGAAGTCGGGTGAGCGCGACATCCGCGGGCAGCTCGCCCGTTGTGACGGCCTCGTGCAGCCGCGACAGCACCTGGGACCTGATGAGCGTGGGCGCCAGGAGCTCGTTGCCGGCGGCCACCTCGATCCCCTCCGACACGACGTGGATGACGACCCCGGCGTCGACGACGAACCGTGTCACGGTCGCGCCTCAGCGGGCCGCGATGCCGGCGATCTCGACCTTGTAGTCGGGTGACGCGAGGCGTGCTTCGACGGTCGCGCGGGCGGGCTTGTTGTCTGGGTCGACCCACTCGTCCCATGCCCGGTTCATGTCGCCGAAGGTGCCGATGTCGGGCAGCCAGACGTTCACGCTGAGCAGCTTCGACTTGTCGCTGCCGGCCTCCGCCAGGTGGGCGTCGATCAGGGCCAGGATCTCCCGCGTCTGCTCGTAGACACCGTCCGCGGGGTTGCTGCCCGTATGGCCGGCGAGGAAGACGAGGTCCCCGGCAACGACGGCTTCCGAGAAGCGGGCGCCGGGATCGATGCGCTGGATGGCCATTGGTCCTCCGATGGACTGAGTTGCGGTTGCCGGCCCGGTTGCGTGGTCGCGGGTCCGTGCGTCCCCGTCAGCCTACCCGCCGCAACCGGTAGCCTCAGCGACGATGGAGCCCAGGACCGAGCAGCTTGCCGCGCTCGTCCGCGGCGGGACGCTCGACGCCGAGCTCGCCGCGCTCGTCGTCGTGCTGCTCGGCGCGCACGTGCCGGTGGTCGTCGCCGGTTCCCGGGGCTCAGACCGTGACGCGCTCGCCGACGCGCTGCTCGCCACGCTGGCCGACGGGATCTCGGTGATCGAGCTCGCAGGCGCCGCGGAGGAGTTCGAGTGGCTGCCCGAGGCGGTCGAGCTGGGCTGGCGACGCGAGCGCCGCGTCGCGCCCGCCATCGGCCGCGACGGGCTCGCACGTGCGAACGCGGCCGCCACCGTGATCGTCGCCCGGGACCTCGCCGGTGTCGGACCGGGTGCGACGACCGGCGAGCGCGCACGTCTCGTGATCCGGGCACTCGCCGTCGGCTACGGCCTGGTCGCAACGATCGACGAACTCGATCTGGAGCGCGTCCTCGACCGCCTCCACCGGCCGCCGATCGCGACGGACGCGGACGAGCGTTCGCGACTGGGCGTCGTGCTCGCCGTCGCGGAGGCCGCGGGCGGGTCTCGCGTCGTCGCCGCCCACTTCGTCCGGCCCGTCGCGCGGGATCAGCACGGCCACGTGCAACGCCTGCCACCGGCCGTCCTCGCAACGTGGAACGTCGCGAACGACTCGTTCGACCACTTCGCGTGGGGCGTCGCCCCTGAGCTCGCGGCCCGGATCGACCGGACACCAATCGAGCTCGAACGCGAGCAGGCCCGGCTCGCGGCGAGCCTCCGCCGGCCGGGCGACCCTCCGCGCCCCGGCTAACGAACCTCGGCCGTGCTGGCCGGGTCGCTGTTGGCGCCGGCCGCCCGGAGCTGCTCGATGATGCGCGAGACGCCGAGCGCGGGGCTCACGAGGATCGGCGTACCGGCCGCCTCCTCGCCGAGACCCTCGATGACCCGGCCCATCGACGCCTGGGCGAGGACGATGACGTCGACATCGCCCAACACCGACCGGAACGCCTCCCGCACCAGCTCGTCGTGGCGCTCGCCGTCGCCCGCCTGGAGCGCGGCGAACGCCCCCTCCGCGAGCCGCGGCACGA
>DATFQL010000179.1:0-9900 GCA_035264305.1 Candidatus Limnocylindrales bacterium
TCCCGCTCGTTCGAGCGCCTGCGCCAGCACGAGCTGCGTCAGGCGGCGGAAGTCGGCGTGCGAGGTGATCGGCGACGAGTACCCGCACTCGGTCATCGTCACCCGGCAGTCGGTCACCTGCCAGCCGGCCGGCCCCTCTGCCAGCGCCTCGCGGACGTTCGCCTCCATGTGCGTCACGAACGTCGCGACGTCGTGGAACAGGTACAGCGGCACCAGCCGGTGATCGGCCTCGTTGCGGAACGCGATCCCCGAGCCGAACGCGGCTGGCTCGATGCGGAGCGCGAGTGTCGCCAGGAACGGGTTCGTGCTCGACGGCGAGCTGCGGCCGGTGATGTTCGTGTGGGTCTTCGCGCGGATGATCTCCTCGGCGTCGGCCGCCCGGGCCGGCCGCTCGATGCAGACCGTCGTGGTCTCGCGGAAGCCGGCCACGATGCCGTACTCGCGCTGCAGCGTCGACTGGATGACCTCCTTCTGGACCTCGCCGTACAGGGACACCGCGATCTCGTGCCGGTGGTCGTCCTGGCGGACGTCGATCAGGGGGTCCTGCTCCGCGAGCTGGTTGAGCGCGGCCCGGAGCGATCCCGACTGCTCGGCGCGCACGGGGAACACGACCGCCTCGAGCGCAGGCCTGGGGAAGCGGGCCGTCGCCTCCTCGCCGGCGGGTGCCTCCCCGACGGCATCGCCGACGCGGACGCCGTCAAGGCCGCGAACGGCGGCCATCTCGCCAGGCTTCACCTCGTCACGCCGGGGCGCTCCTGCCGGCGCGAACACCCGGATCGCGGTCGGCTTCGACTCCTCCCTTCCCCCGACCCGGACGCGCTGGCGCGCTCGCAGCGTGCCCGCGAACAGGCGCACGTACGCGACTCGCTCACCGGATGGCGTCCGCTCGATCTTGAACACGCGGCCCGCGACCGAGCCGTCCGCGTCGTGCTGCGCGCCCGAGAGGAGCTCGTCCACGCCCGCGAGGAGCGCGTCGATCCCGATCCCCAGGGCGGCCGAGCCGAAGTACACCGGGTGCACCGACCCGCGGCGGGTCTGGGCGGCGAGGTCGCGCCGAAGGCGCGCGCCCGAAAGTGACCCGTCGTCACGGACGAAGGCGCCGAGGATGGCCTCGTCGTGCTCCGCGAGGATCTCCGTGACGGCGCTCGCGTGGGCGCTGTCGTCGGCTGCGAAGGGGACGAACGCAGCGGCGGGTGTCGCTGCGTCCCGCACCTCCCCCATGGGCACCATCCCGGGCGCGAGGCGACGGGCCATCGCCTCGACGACGCCGTCGGGGTCCGCGCCGCGGCGGTCGATCTTGTTGACGAAGATCAGCGTCGGGACGTGGAGGCGCTGGAGCGCGCGGAACAGGAGCGGCGTCTGCGGCTGGACGCCTTCGACGGCCGAGACGACGAGGATCGCGCCGTCGAGGACGCCGAGGACGCGTTCGACCTCGGCGATGAAATCCGGATGGCCGGGCGTGTCGACGAGGTTGACCGCGAGATCGCCGACGAGGAACGAGGCGACCGCGGAGCGGATCGTGATGCCGCGTTCGCGTTCGAGCTCGAGCGAGTCGGTCTGGGTGGTGCCGGCGTCGACGCTGCCGACGTGGTCGATCGCGCCGGCGGCGAACAGAAGCCGCTCGCTGAGGGTTGTCTTACCGGCGTCGACGTGGGCGAGGATTCCGAGATTGAGCGTGCGCATGGGGCCTCATGCCTTCCAAGGAGGTGATCACCTTCTGGCTGGACATGGGTGCTCCCATCTCGCTCCTTTCTCGTGCGTCGCGCTGCGGTGTGCCTGCGTAGCCTCGCACGCCGCGTCAAGCGGGGTCGCGATTGCGTAGCCTAGGAGCGACCCCCCAGGCGCACGACACGAGGGACGCGTGACCGAGTACATCCAGATCCGCGGCGCTCGCGAGAACAACCTCAAGGACGTCGACCTCCGGATCCCCAAGCGCGAGATCACGATCTTCACCGGCGTCTCCGGCTCAGGGAAGTCGTCGGTCGTGTTCGACACGATCGCGACCGAGGCGCAGCGCCAGCTGTTCGAGAACTTCAGCTTCTTCATCCGCAACTTCCTGCCCAGCTACCCGCAGCCGCAGGCGGATTCGATCGAGAACCTGAGCATGGCCGTGATCGTCGACCAGAAGCGGCTGGGCGGCGGGTCGCACTCGACGGTCGGGACGATCACCGACATCTACACGCTCCTGCGGCTGCTGTTCTCCCGGGTCGGCAGGCCGCACGCCGGCCACGCCAACGCCTTCTCGTTCAACGACCCGCAGGGGATGTGCCCCGAGTGCAACGGCGTCGGGCGCAAGACGGGGCTCGTGCCAGAGGACTTCCTCGACCTGACGAAGTCGCTGAACGAGGGCGCGATCCAGGTGCCGTTCTGGGTGGGCTGGGAGGTCGGCGCGTACACCGCCTCGGGCTTCTTCGACAACGACAAGAAGCTGCGCGACTTCTCGAAGGAGGAGATGGACCTCCTCCTCTACGGCAAGGACCGCAAGTACAGGCTGGCGGTCGGCGACAAGGCGATGAACGCCTCGTACGTGGGCGTCATCGAGAAGCTGGAGCGGCAGTACGTCCGGCGCGACATCAAGACGCTGTCCGCGCGGATCCAGCGCGCGGTCGAGCCGTACCTGCGGCTGCGCACGTGCCCGCTGTGCAAGGGCGCGCGACTCAGCCAGGCCGCCCTGCGGTCGCGGATCAACGGCTATTCGATCGCGGACATGGCGGCGATGGAGGTCGGCGACCTGATCCCGGTCCTGCGCCTGCTCGAGGAGGGCCCGACGGCGGCGCCGATGATCGACGTGCTGATCGAGCGGCTGCGCCACGTCGCGGACATCGGCCTCGACTACCTGAGCCTGGACCGGGAGACGGACACGCTCTCGGGCGGCGAGTCGCAGCGGATCAAGATGGTCAAGCATCTCGGCAGCTCGCTCGTCGACGTCATGTACATCCTCGACGAGCCGAGCATCGGCCTCCATCCCCGCGACGTGCACCGGCTGACCGAGCTCCTGGTCAAGCTCCGCGACAAGGGCAACACGGTCATCGTCGTCGAGCACGACCCCGACGTCATGCGCGTCGCCGACCACGTGATCGACATGGGCCCCGCAGCGGGGACGGCCGGCGGCGAGATCGTGTTCGAGGGCAGCTTCGCGGACCTCCGCCACGCGGACACGCTGACCGGCCGGTTCCTCGACCGTTCGCTGCCGCTCAAGTCCCGGACGCGCACGGCCGCGGGCTGGATGCCGATCCTGGGCGCGCGCGAGCACAATCTCAAAGGCGTCGACGTCGACATCCCGACGGAAGTCCTGACGGTCGTGACGGGTGTCGCGGGGTCCGGCAAGAGCTCGCTCATCGACGGCGTGTTCCTCCCTGCCCACCCGGAGGCGATCGTCATCGACCAGTCGGCGGTCGGCGCGAACTCGCGCTCGAACCCGGCGACGTACACGGGCGTCATGGACGATCTGCGCAAGGCGTTTGCCGCCGCGAACAAGGTCGACCCCGGCCTGTTCAGCTTCAACTCGAAGGGTGCCTGCGAGAACTGCAAGGGAACGGGCGTCATCTACACGGACCTCGCATTCCTCGACGGGATCAAGACGCCATGCGAGGTGTGTGAGGGCCGCCGATTCAAGGACGAGGTGCTGGGGTACAGGCTCGACGGCCGGAACGTCAGCGAGGTCCTGGCGATGACCGTGGCCGAGGCCCTCGACGCCCTCACCCAGAAGGAGATCGCGCGCAAGCTCCTGGCCATGAGCGATGTCGGGCTGGACTACCTCACCCTCGGGCAGCCGCTGAGCACGCTGTCGGGTGGCGAGTGCCAGCGGATCAAGACGGCGAGCGAGCTCCACCGCAAGGGCAACATCTACGTGCTCGACGAGCCGACGACCGGCCTCCACATGTCGGACACGGGCCACCTCCTCTCGATGCTCGACCGGCTCGTCGACGCCGGCAACACCGTCATCGTCATCGAGCACAACCTCGATGTGATCCGGAACGCGGACTGGATCATCGACCTCGGGCCGGAGGGCGGAAGCCGCGGCGGAGAGCTCCTGTTCGCCGGCACCCCGGCCGAGCTGATCGACGACGACCGCTCCCTCACGGCTCGGTATCTGCGCGAGACGACAGGCGCCGCGGTCGCCTGAGGCCCCGTCGCGTGCGACCGCGGCGTGACCATCAGCGGCGGTCGAGCTCGGCGAGGTGGATGGCCGCCCCGTGGTGACCGGCGTCCGCGACGAGGACGTCGCGCAGCGCGCGGCGGGCGGCCGCGCGGCGACCGAGTCCGCCGAGCGCGAGTCCTTCGAGGAAACGGCACTCGATCCGGTTCCGTTCGTCGAGGTCGTCGTCGAACAGCAGCAGCGTCGGGAGCGACGTCGCGAAGTAGTCGATGCGCACGGGTGTCCGGGCGCGGCGTCGGACGGCGCCCAGCAGGTCTCGCAGCAGCGCGGCCGCGGCCGCCTCGTCACCCAGCTCCCGCGACGCGAGCGCACGCCAGTACTCTCCCTCGCCCGGCGGCGCACCCGGATCGCCCTGCCGCTCGGTCGCGAGCCGCAGCCAGCCGTCGGCGTCGTCGCTCGATCCGCCCGCATGATGCGCGACGCCGAGGAGGTACTGGATCTCGTTCGCGGGCGACAGCAGGTGACGTCCCTCGCCGAGGTTCTCCGGGTAGCGCATGGCCTCCTCGAGACGCGCGATCGCGTCTCGTGCGCGGCCGGTTCGCAGCGCGTCGCGCGCGAGGCCGAGGTTGGCTGCGACCCACTGCCCCGAGACGAGCCCCTCGCCACCTTCCCAGGGATGGAACCGGCGGCGCTGCAGCACCGCGATGGCCTCGTCGTGGCGGCCGAGCCGGTTGAGCAGCGTCAGCCGTTCGATCGTCAGGTCGTCGCGGTGGGCGACGAGGTCCGGGTGCCGATCGAGGAGCGCCAGCCGGTCGGTGCCCGGTTCGCCGAGCCGTTTGCGCAGCTGGTCGTACTCGTACAGCAGCCGCGCGTCGGTCGGGTCCGCGCGCAACGCCCGCCGGTACGCGGTCCGGGCGCGATCAGGCCGGCCCCGGACGTTGAACTCGGCGATCCCCAGGTTCCGGTGGACCGTCGGGAACGACGGGTCGAGGCGCGCGGCACGAGTCCACGCCGCGATCGCCTCGTCGTACCGCCGCCGGTCGTACAGCAGGTTGCCGAGGTAGTACGGCGCCCGGGGGTCCGCCGGGTCGAGCCGCGACGCCGTCTCGAGCACCGCGATCTCCTCGATCCGGGACGGAAAGCACAGCGTCGCGGGCATGCCCCGGCCGAGCGCGGCGTGACGCCTCGCGCGTTCGCCGTCGCCACTCCGGTCCGCGGCCCACGCGATCGTGTAGTGGACCATGGGGTGGACGGGTGCGCCCGGCGCATCCGCGTTCCGCACGGCCTCGAGGACGCCGATCGCGTCGTCGTACAGGCCGCCGGCGGCGAGGTCGAACGCGACGTCGAGCGCCGCCTGGATGCCGCCGGGAAGCGTGATCGGCGCCCGCCCCTCGAAGAGCAGCGACGCCTCGTGGAGTGCCCAGACGTCGAGCGGATCCCCGGCGAGCACGCCGGCGATCCCCGCCCGGGCCTCATCCGTCCTGCCGGCGTGCCGGAGCAGCGCGCAACGGAGCACGGCGGCCGTCGAGTTCCGCGGGTCGACCGTCCACGCCCGCTCGACGGCGGCAAGCGCCCCCGCTCGGTCGCCCATGCGCGCGAGAACCGTCGCACGGCCGGTCTCGGCGGCGGACTGCCAGCCCGCGTTCCAGGTCGCCTTCCCGAAGGCGGCCTCGGCCTCCTCGAGACGGTCGAGGTACCGGAGCGTCACGCCCAGCAGGTATGAGGGCTCGCCCGTCTCCGGGTTGGGGTTGAGCCGCGTCAGCGTCTCGATGGCACGGCGCAGATGGCGCTCGGCGTCGGGCAGCTCGCCCCGGCGGAGGTGCCACGCGCCGAGCGCGGTGTTGCACCGGCTGTCCCCCGGGTCGCGGCGGATGGCCTCGCGCCAGTACGCCTCCGGCCTGCGCGTCGCGTGCCGGTACTGGTCGAGGTGCCTGCCGACCAGGTACAGCTCCTCCAGCGTCTCGATCGCGTCGGGCAGCGCCGGCTCGGTTGCGGCGGGTGGTGGATCGGCCCGCTCGATCAGCCGCGGGCGATACCCGACGAGCTCTCGTCCGTCCGCGGCCGTCACGCGGAGCACGAGGTCCGTCTCGTCGACGGCCGGCGCCAGCGCGACGTCCTCCACGAGCGGCGCGTCGGGCGCGAGATCGACGTGGCGGTCGAGCACGAGCTCGTCGCCTGCCAGCAGCGAGACGCGGGCACCGGCCTGCGGAGACGTCACGGCGACCGCGACGCGGGCCGCACCAGCTCGGTGATCGAGCCGCGCCGCCGCCGCGAGCGTGGCGGCGTGGGCGGGGCCGATCGCCCTGATGGGGTACCAGTGCTGGCTGAACGTCCGCGTCTCGTACGGGCCGAGGAACGAGAAGTCCGGCTGATTGTCGGTGTAGACGCCTGCCATCAGCTCCACGTAGGGGCCGTCTTCGTCGGTCAGCTCGCGGTCCCAGGCATAGCCGAACTCGTGGTTGCCCCACGTCCACTGCTTCTTGCCGGGCGCGATGGCGTGGTCCGCCCAGTGGACGAAGCCGCCGTCGGCCTCGTGGTCATACCCGCCGAAGAAGTCATCCCGGGTGCCCATCGCCATGTACGAGGTCGGGACCGGGATGTTCCGGTACCAGGAGAGGTCGGCGTCCTCCGGCGCCCGTGCTCCGTAGTCGACCCCGTAGTACAGCCCCCGCGACACCGGGAACGCCGACATGGCCCGCTTCGCGTGGTCCGCGACGTACGTCACGTCCGGCGGGAAGAACGACTGGTATCGGTCGTGGACGCGCGCGGCCACGTTGGCCCACCACAGGAACGTCTGGGTCTGCGCGGTGCGGTTGAACAGCCGGACCCGGACCTCGACGACGGACGAGGCTGGATGCAGCGTCACGCCGTGCATGCCCTTCATCCGGTTCATCGGCTCGTGCTCGCTGCACCACGCGGTCACGCTCCCGTCCGGGCGCTCCTCGATCGACCAGTCGACGGGCATGAACGTCGAGGGGCGGTGGTGCTGCGGCCAGTTGAACTCGGCGCCGCCGCTGATCCACGGCCCGAGCAGCCCGACGAGCGCGGGCTTGATGACGTTCTGCCGGTAGAAGAAGTCGTACCCGTTCGTCAGGTCCTGGGCGACGTGGATCCGTCCTCCGATCTCGGGCAGGATCATCAGCCGCACGTACTCGTTCTCGAGGTGGATCGCCTGCCACGCGCGGTCCACCGCGTGGTCGGACACACGGTCGGTGAACGGGTTCGGGTAGACCTTGCCGGAGCTGCCCTGGTAGACGCGCCGCTCGAGGAACATCGGGTTGGGATCGGGCGGAAGCTCCGGGTACGTCCGGATCACGACCGGCTCGGACCACGCTGCCACGGGGCGGTCGCGCAGCCTCATCGGACGGTCGGGCAGCGCGAAGCGGTTCTCGCCCACCGGTCAGGCCTGGCCGAAGGCTGCTGCGGCGCGCTCCCCGGAGCGGACGGCCCCTTCGACGCACGGCTGGACGAGCCAGTCCCCCGCGAACACGAGCGGGGGGCGGCGCGGCACCGTCGCGATCCGGCCGAGGTAGCCCGGGTCGACGATCGGAACCGCGTCGGGCCAACGGATGAGGTGCACGATCTCCGCCGAAGCGAGCGGGAAGAGTCGTGGCTCGATCTCGGACGCAACGCTCCACAGCCGCTCCTGCAGCGAGTCGTCGTCCATCGCCATCAGCCCGCCGCTCGTCGCCGACGGAGCGCAGACGAGCGCCCACTCGTACTCGACCGGGATTTCGCCCCAGCCGCCGTCGCTCCCCCGCCCCAGCTCGACCGTGGCGACATCGCTGTTGGGGAACACGTGAATCCCGACTCGCGGCCGACCCGTCGCACGGCGCGCCGCGTAGAGCCGGACGTGGGGGGCGTACCGGACCCCGCGAACGGCCGGGGGCAGGTCCTGTGCGGCGACGATGCCGCTTGCGACTGGCGCGGGAACCGCGACGACGACGCCATCGAAGCGTTCGGGCGACTCGCCGGCAACCGTGATCTCGACGCCGCGGTCCCGGGTCGCCACTCGTTCGACCGGCGCAGCCGTCCGAGTCCCCAGGCGCTCGGCAAGGGCTCGCCACGGTGCGTCCATCCCGCCGTCAACGTGGTAGAAGGTCCCGACGGAGAGGTCGCGAAGCCACGAGCGGACGAGCGCGCCGGACATCTCCTCGAGGCGGCTGAAGAACGGGCCCTCGAACGACGGCCGCACGATCCGCTCGCGCGCGGCATCACCGGCGAGCCGCAGGACGTCGCTCGCGGTCGCGGTGTCGTAGCGCGGATCGAGGCGAAGCGCAGCCCGCTGGGTCGCGAACAGGGTCGCCATGAACCCGAAGAACCGGACCTTGGCCAGCGGCGACAACAGCGGTGTCGTGACGATCCTGCGGATCGAGTTGGGATTCGGGACGATCCGGCCATCAAGGTGCAGGTCGCCCCCGCCGCGCAGCGGCAGGACGCTCAGCCGGTCGCGCTCGCCGAGCTCGTCGAGCAGCGCGAGTGTCCGCGGATAGAACGAGGCGAGCCATCCCGCTCCCGTGTCCGACCAGTGCCCGGGCCCGTAATGCTCGGTGTGCGTGCGCCCGCCCGCCACCGGCAGGCGCTCGAACACCGTCACGCCGTGCCCGGCGCCGGTCAGCCGGTGGCCCGCGACCAGGCCCGCCGGCCCGGCCCCGATCACCGCGATGCGCACGGGCTCGCTTCGCTGCCGGTCATCGGCCGGCCCGTGCCTGGGCCACCGTCCGCACCGCCTGTCCACCGCGCTCGGCGATCCCGACCGCGTCGGCGTCGCCGATCAACCAGCTGCCGAGCCCCACGGCGAGCGCGCCGGCCCGCACCAGCCCGTCAATCGTCTCGAGCGTCACGCCGCCGGTCGGGATGAGCGGGATGTCCGGGAGCGGCCCGCGGAACTCCCGGATGAATGTCGGACCGACGACCGACGCCGGGAACAGCTTCACGGCGGCCGCACCGGCGCGCCACGCTCGGAGGATCTCGGTCGGCGTCATCGCGCCGGGGAACGACGGGACGCCGCGGGATGCGGCCCATGCGACGAGGTCGGGGTCGGTGTGGGGCATCACGAGGAACCGTGCGCCGGCATCGAGCGCGCGCGCCGCCGCATCGATCGAGAGGACCGTGCCCGCGCCGATCACGAGCTCCGTCTGCTCCGCGTGGCGCGCCACGATCCTGATCGCGGCGAGCGCGTCGGCCTCGGGGTCGTTCAGGGTCACCTCGAACGCGCGCACCCCCCCTCGAAGCAGGCCGTCCGCGATCGCCTCGAGCCGGTCAGGGGAGACACGCCGGGCGATCGCCACGACCCCGCCCTCCCGGAGTCCCGGCGGCAGCTCCGGTCGGATCCCCTCGAAGGCCATGGGCACTCGTCTCCGGTGCGGGTGGGAAGCCGTCGACAGGGTACCGTGTAGCAGGATTGACGCGGACCGCACGCCCGCCTACGATCCGACCCGATTGGTACGATTGGTTCGTGCCGGTCACGCCACCCGGCCGTCACCGTGCGGAACCAGGCCAGGGCCCTCAGGACCCGGCCGCCATGGAGGAGTCTCATGACCACGGACCGGAATCCCCGCGCGAGGTGGTTGAAGGGTGCCGCGCTCGGCGCGACCCTCGCCATCGCGCTCGCCGCCTGCGGGAGCAGCGGGAGCTCCTCGGCCGCATCGGCCGCGGCAAGCGAAGCCGCCTCGGCGTCCACAGGCGCGTCCTCGGGATCGCCGTCGACGGGCAGCACCGGCGACAAGCCGTTGTTCGTCGCGATCAACAAGGCCGCCGACCAGCAGTACTTCATCGACCTGCAGACGGCGTTCGCCACC
>DATFQL010000180.1:0-3406 GCA_035264305.1 Candidatus Limnocylindrales bacterium
AGCCGCTCGCGGCCATACGGCTCCACGACGTCGCGGATCGACGTGGACACGACGGGCTTGCCGCCGGCAAGGTACTCGGGGGTCTTCGTCGGGCTGATGAAGCGGGTCGCGTCGTTGTGCGCGAACGGCATCAGCGCCACGTCCCAACCCGCGAGATATGCCGGCAGGTCGGCGTAGTCCTTGCGCCCGAGGTGATGGACGTTGGGTAGCGCGGGAATGTCGGCCGGGTTGATCTTCGCGATCGGCCCGACGAGGACGACCTGCCAGTCCGGCCGTTGCTGCGCGACCTCGCCCACCAGCTCGAGATCGACGCGCTCGTCGATGACGCCGAAGTACCCGATCCGCGGGTGGGGAATGCCGGCCTGGTCCGCGGGATCCGGCTGCGCGGCGCGCGCCTGGCCGAAATGGGCACGGTCGACGCTGCTCGGGAAGCAGTGGACGGCGGAGGACCGGTGGCGCTTCGCCTCGAACAGCGACCGACCACCCGTGAACACGAGGTCCGCCCGCTCGAGCAGCGCCTGCTCGAGCGCGACGAGCGCGGGCGGGGCACTGCGGAACGCCGACAGCTCGTCCATGCAGTCGTAGACGACGGCCGACGCCCGGATTCCCTCCGTCCAGTGCAGCGCCATCGGCGTGTAGTACCAGAGGACCGGGTCGACGATCTCGCGCTCCTCCAGGAGGTTGCGCAGCAGCGCGGCGACCACCGGCGGAGCCGCCAGGTCCGCGGGGAGATGCGGACGGACGACAGTCAGCCCGTCGACCGGAATGAGCTCGAGCCACGGCCGTCCCTCATCCGGAACGGGCTCCTCGACGAACAGCACGTCGTATCGCTTGGCCGCGCGTGCCATGAGGTGATTTGGTCGCTGGTAGACGAAGTCCCAGCGAAGGTGCGAGAGGCACACGAGGCTGCGGCCCATAAAACTCCTTCGCGCGGCCTGCGATGCGTGGGCCGATGCACGCGGGCCGCCCCGAGCGGCCTCCCGATCCGAGTGTGCCGACCACCCGGTTGCGGATCAGCGCTTCGACGGGCGCTGGGGGTTTCGGTGTCGTGGCTGCTCGCGGGACATCCGGGGCCGCGAGGCATCGGGGTCGAGCGCCTCGCGGCGCGATGGTGCGACCGAACAGTCGGTCCGTGGTGACGCAGAGGATCTCGATCTCGGCGCCTTCTGCTACGGTCCCGCCCAACCAACTCTTGAGGCGCAGGGGAGCCGATGACCGCGACGATGCCGATCGACCGCAGCCAGTGGGACGAGCGTGTCCGACCAGCGGACGACTTCTACCGCCACGTGAACGGACGATGGCTCGCCGAGCACCCGGTGCCGCCCGAGTACGGCGCGTACGGTGCCTTCCACGAGGTCAACGAGGGCAACCAGGACCGGCTCCATCGGCTGCTCCACGCCGCCGCTGACGATCCGGGTGCCGAGGGATCGGTCCGCCACAAGGTCGGCGACTATTTCATGGCCGGGACCGACGAGGCGTTGATCGCAGCGGCGGGGATCACGCCGCTCCGTGAGCTCCTCGACGCGATCGACGCCGTCCGGTCGGCCGAGGACGCGCGGGCGCTCGCGCCGCGTCTCGAGCGGGACGGGATCGGGGCGTACTACGACATCGGTATCGCCCCCGACTTCGCGGATCCCAGCGCGTACCTCGTCTACGTCGGCCAGGGCGGCCTCGGCCTGCCGGACCGCGACTACTACCTGAAGGACGACGAGCGCTCGACGCAGCTCCGCGAGGCATACGTCGCCCACGTCGCGACGCAGCTGGGCAACCTGGGCGTACCCGAGGCGGACGCCCGCGCCGCGGCCGACGCGATCGCCGCCTTCGAGCGGCGCCTTGCCGAGGCCTCGCTCACGAAGGAACAGCAGCGCGACCCCCAGCTGACGCTGAACCGCCACACGCTGGACGAGCTCGACGGGCTGATGCCGCGCTGGCGGCTCGCCACGCTCGTGCGCGAGATCGGCGGGACCCAGCCCGCCGTGAGCGTCGATGCTCCCGACTTCTTCCGCGTTCTCGACGAGGCGATCTCGGACACCCCGATCGACGTCCTCCGGCACTACCTCCGCTGGCACGTCGTCCGTGCGTACGCCTCGTCCCTGCCCCCGGCGTTCGAGGATGCGGCGTTCGCGTTCTACGGCGCGCTCCTCGGCGGGCAGCAGGAGCCCAAGCCCCGCTGGAAGCGCGTCCTCGACCTGGCCTCCCAGGACATCGGGGAGCTGGTCTCGCAGCTGTACGTGGACGAGGCGTTCCCGCCGGCGGCGAAGGACCGCTGCGAGCACCTCGTCGAGCACCTCCTCGCGGCGATGGGAACCGCGATCCGGACCAACCCCTGGATGACCGACGAGACGCGGGGGGAGGCGCTCCGGAAGCTGGCGGGGTTCTCGTTCAAGATCGGGTACCCGGACCGATGGCGCGACTACGCGGCGCTCACGCCCGAGCACGACTCGTTCGCCGCGAACCGGATCCGGGCCGCACGGTTCGAGCACGACCGCCAGTTCGGACGCCTGGAGGAGCCGGTCGACACGACCGAGTGGCTGCTGCCCCCGCACATCGTCAACGCGTACTACCACCCGCTGCTCAACGAGATCGTGTTCCCGGCCGGGATCCTCCAGCCGCCGTTCTTCTGGGCCGACGCCGACGATGCCATCAACTACGGCGGCATCGGGAGCGTCATCGGCCACGAGATCACGCACGGATTCGACGACCAGGGCTCCCAGTTCGACGCGACGGGCGCGCTGCGCAACTGGTGGACCGAGGAGGACCGCACCGAGTTCACCCGTCGGGCCGATGTGCTGGTGGAGCAGTTCAACGCGTCCCCGGTGACCGACGACGTCATGGTCAACGGCCGCCTGACCCTTGGCGAGAACATCGCCGACCTCGGCGGCCTCGCGATCGCCTACGACGCGCTGCAGGAGGCCCTGCACGGCGACCGGCATCCAATCGACGGGATGACCCCCGACCAGCGGTTCTTCGCCGCGTACGCGACGATCTGGCGGACCAACTACACCGACGCGTACGCGCGCCTGCTGGCGAACGTCGACCCACATGCGCCGTCGCACTACCGGGCCAACATCCCGATGTCGAACTTCGAGCCGTTCGCCGCCGCGTTCGACGTCCCCGAGGGCTCGCCGATGGCGCGGCCTGCCGGGGAGCGCGCCCGGATCTGGTAGCGCCGACGCCTGGCTAGGGGCTCTCTACCGGACGAAGGTGCGATGCGTCGAGGGTCTGTCCCGACGCCTCGTCGACGACGCGGACCTCGTACCCATAGCCACGGGGATCCGCGCCCGACGGAATCGTCCACCCCAGCTCGGATCGGCGCCTGTCGCCCGGCGGCCACGACACGTCGCCGTACCACGATGACGAGGCAGGCCCGCCATCGGGTGGCGTGACCCGGTATTCGATCCGAGTC
>DATFQL010000181.1:0-3978 GCA_035264305.1 Candidatus Limnocylindrales bacterium
CGCGGACGACCCAGTTGCGCCATGCCTCGGTCCCGTCGTCGGAACGCCCCGCCACCTGGGCGGCGTACCGCTCGCGCAGCCCATCGAGCGTCGGCGGCGCGCCTCCGGTGAACGTGTACAGGGACGGGGCGCCAAGCACCTCGACCATCTCGACTGCGTCCTCGACGCGCAGCGGATCGAGCCACAGCCTCGCGGTCGCGATCGGCGCGACCGGGGGGAGCGTCACCCGGCGAGGCCGAGCTGCTCGACGACGAACGCAGCGAGCACCCGCGCGCACGCCTCGACCTCCGCAAGCGGGACCCGCTCGTCGGCCCCGTGGGCAAGCCGCACGTCTCCTGGCCCGAACATCACGCAGGCCGTATCGCCGACGTCTATGAACAGCCGCATGTCCGCCCCGTAGGGCACCCCGAGCAGCGCGGGCCGCCGCCCCGTCACGGCCTCGGCGGTGTCGGCCAGGGCGACGGGGAGCGGGTGGTCCGCAGGGACGCGAGCCGAGCCGAACCGGGCGCCGGTGAGCGCGAGCGACGGGCGGTGGTCGCGCAGGAAGTCGTCGGACTCGCAGGCCGCGTCGATCGCCGCGCGCAGCTCGTCGAACGCGTCGTCCGGGGACTGCCCGAGCCGGACGCCGTACCGCCCCTCGACGACCACACGGTCCATGACGGTCGACGCCCACTCGCCGCCGCCGACCGTCCCCACGATGGTGGGATACGGCAGTCCGAGCGCCGCCATCAGCGGGTCGGTCTCGGCCTCGTTCCGGCGAGCCTCGTCCGCCTCGAGGGCGGCGATGAGCACCTGGAGCTTCGCGAGCGCCGACACGCCCTCGCGACGCTTGCTGGCGTGTGCGGCGCGGCCCGGGACCTCGAGGCGGAACGTGATCGCGCCGGCGTGGGCGACCACGACGTCCAGCATCGAGGGCTCGGGGATGATCGCGAGGTCGCCCGTCGCTCCCGCACGGATCGCGGCCAGCGTGCCCTGTCCGCCGTCCTCCTCGGACGGGACGAGCGCGACGACGAGCTCGCCCGCGAGCCGCGGCAGCGTCCCGCTCGCGGCGAGTGCCCGGAGCGCGCCCAGGATCGCCGCCACCCCGCCCTTCATGTCGTTCGCGCCACGTCCGTACAGGTCGCCATCCCGGATCTCGCCGCCGAACGGGTCTGCGGTCCAGGTGGCCGGGTCGCCGATCGGCACCACGTCCGTGTGGCCGCTGAGGACAATCCGTCGCCCACCGGACCGGCCGGCCCGCGCGAGGACGACGGGCAGCGACTCGCGGGACACCTCTTCGCCGGGCCAGGCGGGGTCGGCGCGGATCGCGGCCGGGTCCGGGTGGAACACCTCGACCTCGAGGCCCGTCGCCTCGAGCCGGTCGGCGAGCTTCGCGGCAATCTCGTCTTCGTGTCCGGTCACGCTCGCAATGCGCACGAGCGAGACGAGGTCGGCGGCGAGGGCAGCGGCGTCCACGGCATCGGCGACGTCCAGGGCATGCGCTCGGACCTCGTGCCGGCGGGACGGCACACGGCCCCCGATCCGGCTCACGCCCGCAGCACCGGCCGCGTCAGGCAGGTGACCCCGCCGGAGCCGTTCTCGCCGATCTCGCCGAGGGGAAGCGCATGCACCTCGATGCCGGCCGCCTCGAGCCGCCGTCGCGTCTCGGGGTTGCCCGTCGCTGCCACCACCACGCCCGGCCGAACCGCGAGCACGTTGCAGCCCAGCGTCGGGTACTCCGCCTCGGGCACCTCGACGAGGCGGATCCCGAGGTCCCGCAGCAGCTCGTACAACCCGACGGGCAGCAGTGGCAGGAACACGACCGCGACGTCGTCCGCGACGGGCGACACCACCGACAGCAGGTGCACCAGCTCGTCGGGGCCGTGCCAGTAGGGGACGTCGAACACGCGGACGTCGCCGCCGACGAGCTCGGCGAGCTGGCGGGCACCCGCGTCGTTCGTCCGGAGCGTCCGGCCGACGCACAGCAGGTCCGGACGGAGCCAGAAGGTGTCACCTCCCTCGACCGTGCCGGGCGCCGCGATCCGGCCCAAAGTCGGGATCCCACGCGACCGCGTCCACGCCTCGAGGACGCCGGGTTCGTCGGCCCGGTTCGGCTTGCCGGGACGAAGCGGGATCGCGCCTCCGTCGGCGATCAGCAGCGGGTCGAAGACGTAGACGAGGTCCGGATCCTCGGTCTCCGCGTCGAGCAGGTGCACGACGACGCCGAGCCGGTCGAGGAGCTCGACGAGTCCGTCATGCTCGCGACGCGCCGCGTCGAGGTCGACGGGGTGCAGGAACCCGGCGGCCGGATGGTGGAACGCGGAGGCGAAGGCGGCACCCGGTGCCTTCACGAGAACCTCGCGAAGCGGCGCCGTCATGCTCTGCGCGCCCCAGGCCCGGGTGATCGTCACGTCGTCCGTCGACCGGCTCGTCATCGTCCGAGGATACGTCCGTGCACCGCCCGGGACCGATCCGGTTGCCGGGGTTCCCGTGGGCGGCTCGCGTGGCTACGATGCCGTCATGAGCGGCTACGTCGCCATGGCCCGGGTGGAGCGTGGGCCGGTGCGCGCGATTGCGTGGGATGGAGCGGCCTCCGCGCCGCCGACCCTCGACACGCCGGCGGTCCCGGCGAGCGAGCCGTCCGGAACGTGCGTGGAGCCCCACGACGGCGTGTCGCTCGCCGAACAGCTCGACCGGCTGCGCGACCAGATCCGGATGGCGACGTTCTACCTCACCGACCCCGACAGCTGGCGCTGACGGATCAGGCCGGGGCCCCGAAGCGTCCGGCGTCTGTGGCCGCCGCGACCGCCGCCGTCCGCGGATCCGCTTCACGGAGGACGAGCGCCGCAGCGTGGCGTGCCGAGGCGGGACCCGTCGAGATCCCCCACGGGCCATGCCCCGCCGCGATGAACAGCCGATCGACACCCGGCACGGGACCCACGAGCGGCCGGCCGTCGAGCGCGAGCGGGCGCGCGCACGCCCGCAGGCCGCGCGTGGGCGAGTCGGCGATCGCCGGCACGTAGCGGGCACCGCGTTCCCGCAGCCGAGCCTCGTAGGCACGAGGATCGGGCTCGGCGGGGAGGAACGTCGAGCCGAGCGACGAGCGGCTCGCGGCGGTCACGAGGCTGAAGCCGACCGACCCGGCTTCGTCGTCTGGTGCACCCGGCCTCGTCGCGACCTCGATCTCGGCCTCCTCCAGGACGTGGTGCGGAGCCGCGTCCCCGAGGTCGAGCTCGACGATGACGCCCCAGTACGGGCGGATCGGCCGCCACGCGCCGCTCGGATCCACGAGCGCCGGTGACCAGGGGCCGGCGGCGACGACAACGGCGCCGCTCGGCCGCACGACGCCGTCCACGACGGCGCCGGCTGCCGTCCCGCCGTCACGTGCCACGCGTGCGTCGACGCCCTCGACGACGGTCGCGCCACGCGACCGCGCGAGCGCCGCGAACGCGTGGGTGGCCGCGGCCGGCGCGACCGGAAAGCCGATCGCCATGCGGACTGCCGTCATCCCCGGCGCGAGCGACGGCTCCAGCGCGGCGAGCGTCGGACCATCGACGAAATCGGTGGGGATCTCCGGGTTCGCGGCCGCGAACGAGGCGGCGAATGCCCGGACGACCGTCTCGTCGTGGCCGAGCGACAGGATCCCCACGGGCTGTGCAGGCAGACCGAACGATCGCTCCGGCGTCTCGTCCCCGAGTGCCGCCGCGAGCTCGTCGGGAAGCGCCCGGTACCGCGCGAGCGACTCCCGGTACAGGGCGGCGAGGACGGGATCGGCCGGGTGCCACACGACGCCCGAGTTGCGGCCCGACGCGCCTGCGGCGATCGCGGTCCGCTCGTACAGGGTGACGGTCGCCCCGCAACGGCCGAGCTCGGCCGCGAGGGCAGTCCCGACGATCCCCCCGCCGAGGATCGAGACGTCGGGCGCGGCCATGGCGACGTCAGGCGGCGCCGCGGGCGGTGATCGACCGGAGCTCGTCGAGCAGACGATCGACCTCGGCA
>DATFQL010000182.1:0-4190 GCA_035264305.1 Candidatus Limnocylindrales bacterium
GAGAGCCGGCAGCGGTGGAGATCGCTCGATCGCGTCTCGGGGCCGAGCCCGACCGATGATCCGGGCGATCACGCTCGACTTCGGGAACACGCTCGTGCCGGTCCCCGACACGGCGTTGCGTGACGTGGTCGCCGAGACCGCCCGCGGGATCGCCCTGCGGCTCGGGCCGTTCGACGAGGACGTCGTCCACGGGATCTGGACAGAGGAGCGAGCGCGGCAGTTCCGGGAAGAGGTGCCGCAGCTTCGCGAGGTCGACCTCGCCCAGCGGCTCGGCCGGATCCTGGCCCGGCTGCGGGGCATGCCGGCGCCGCCGCCGGACGAGCGGTGGGACGATCGGGCCGCCGCGCCCCTCAGCGACCCCGCCGAACGGGACTGGGCGGTGGACGTCTACTCGCGAGCGTTCGTCGAGCGGCTCCCGCCGTCGCCCGACGCCGATCACGTGCTCGCGTCGCTCGCGACGCGCTACCCGCTTGCCGTCCTCTCGAACTGGCCGCTCGCGACGACGATCGACCGCTACGTCGAGGCCGCGGGCTGGTCGCCGTACCTGCGCGCGATCGTCGTGTCGCAACGAGTCGGGACGATCAAGCCCCATCCCGCGATCTTCGCGGCGGCCCGTGCCGCGCTCGGCGATCCCGAGCCGAACGAGATCCTGCACGTCGGCGACGATTGGGCCGCGGACGTGGTCGGCGCGAAGCGGGTCGGCTGGCGAGCGGCATATATCCGTGACCGGCCAGCCGACTCACCGCTGCCCGGCAGCGCCCGCGACGACACGGTGACCGCAGACGCCGAGCTCGACCGTCTCGGCGACCTCGAGGCGACGCTCGCGCGACTCGCGTGACGCGGACCGTCGTCTCGGCGGGCCCGCAGCCGTGGGTAGACTGGGACGCCGTGGAGGCGCGCGACCGGATCCTCAACGTGGCGTTGCTGGCCGCGTCCGCCGTCGCCTGGCTCGTCGTCGCCCTGATCGTCACGACCCGCGACCCGTATGCCGATCCGTCGGCCGGGTATCTCGGAGCGATCGCCATCGGGGCGGCCGTCGCGCTGCTGGCGATCCCGCTGTGGTGGCTCGTGGTCTTCGCCCGTCACCGCCGGATCGCCTACCAGGGCGACTGGTCCCGCGCGGCGCGCCGAGGCGGGTGGGTCGGCCTGTTCGCCGCCGCGCTCGTCATCCTCCGACTCGTCGACGCAGCACAGCTGCCGATCCTGCTGTTCCTCGCCGCGATCTTCGTCGTCGCCGAGGTCGCCCTGTCCAGCGAACGCTGACTGCCCAGGAGGCTCCAATTGCCGTCGCTCATCGATGCCCGACCTGCCGAGCCGTTCGCCGACGTCAAGGCGCGCGCCGCCGAGGCGGTCGACGCGTCGCGGGAGGAGATCGTCGACCTGTCACACCGCATCCACGCCAACCCGGAGCCGGCGTTCGAGGAGCATCGGGCGGCGGCGTGGGTCGCGGACGTGCTCGCGGGGCACGGGTTCGCCGTCGAGCGTCCCGCGGGGAGTCTCGAGACGGCGGTCCGCGCACGGCTGTCCGGTGGCCTCGGGACGGACGGGCCGCGGATCGGCGTCCTTGCCGAGTACGACGCGCTGCCGGGGCTCGGCCACGGGTGCGGCCACAACACGATGGCGGCGTCGGGAGTCGGTGCGGCGATCGCGCTCGCGGCCGTCCGGGACGCCTTCGCGGGCGAGATCGTGTTCCTGGGGACGCCCGCCGAGGAGCGGGGGAGCGGCAAGCAGTTCATGCTCGATGACGGCCTGTTCGCGGGTCTTGACGCGGCGCTCCTGTATCACCCCTGCGACCGCAACCACGTCGACATCGCGCCGCTCGCATCCGAGGACGCGTCGGTCGTGTTCACCGGCGTCCAGTCGCACGCCGCGTCCGAACCCTGGGAGGGCCGCAACGCGCTGGACGCGATGATCGCGCTGTTCTCGAGCGTGGGCTTGTGGCGGCAGCAGCTGCCGCCGCACTGCCGGGTGCACGGGATCATCCAGGAAGGCGGCACGGCCGCGAACATCATCCCGGACCGAACGCGCGCCTGGTTCATGATCCGGAGCGCCGACCAGGCGTATTACGAGGTCATGAAGTCGCGGTTCACTCGACTGTGCGAGGCCGCGGCGACGGCGGCCGACGTCGAGGTCGAGGTGGAGTTCTCGGGCTTCGCGAGCACGATGAAGACGAACCGGCTCCTCGCCGACCGGTGGGTCGCGAACGCGCAGGCGTACGGGATCGTCGACCAGGGCGCTGATGGCACGACCGGATCGACCGACATGGCGAACGTCTCGTGGGCCGTGCCGGCCATCCATCCCGACCTCGCGATCACGGATCGGCCGACGCCCGCCCACTCCACCGAGTTCCGTGACGCCGCCGCGCGGCCGCGAGCCGACGAGACGGTTCTCCTCGCCGCGACGCTCGTGGCACAGACGGCGCTCGACCTGCTGCTCGACCCGTCGCTCGTCGAGCGGGCGTGGGAGGAGTTCCGCGCCTAGCAGGTCCGGGAGGATCCCCGCGGATCGGGTTCGTCACGGGTCCGTGACGCGGGTACGATGCCGGACGGCGCGCCCCGCTGGACGGCCGTTCCGAACCGGCGGCGCCCGAACGAGTCGGCGAGGAGCAAGTCGCGCCCACCCGCGCGCGACTCGGTCGCCGTCTGCGGAGGACCACCGTGGCGGATCGTCCCCACGACGCGGGTACGCTCGACTTCGCTGCGCACAACGGCTGGGACCGGGCGTACGAGGCGTACGACGACTTCGACCTGCCGACGTACGTCGGGCTGCCCACCTTCATGAAGCTGCCCTGGGTGCCCGACGCCGAGGAGCTCCGCGCGCGCAAGGCCGACATCGCGATCGTCGGCGCGCCGTTCGACGACGCGGTGAGCCACCGGCCGGGCGCCCGGTTCGGGCCGCGGGCCATCCGCGAGGCGCAGTACACGACGGGTTCGATCCACTCGCTCCAGCTGGGGAACGAGCCATTCGAGATCCTGACCGTCGTCGATGCCGGCGACGCGAACGTCGTGCCGGCGTGGATCGACAGGGCGCACGCGTTCATCTACCGCAAGGTCCGCGAGGTAGCCGAGACGGGCGCGATCCCGATCGTGCTCGGTGGGGACCACTCCATCACGTGGCCGTCCGCGACGGCGATCGCCGAGGTCCGGCGCCCGGGGAGCATCGGGATCGTCCACTTCGACGCCCACGCCGACACGGCCAACGACGACTGGGGCGTCCTCGCCGGACACGGGACCCCGATGCGGCGGCTGATCGAGTCGGGGGCCGTGAAGGGGTCGAACTTCGTCCAGGTCGGACTCCGCGGGTACTGGCCGCCGGTCGAGACGTTCCGGTGGATGCAGGAGCAGGGCCTCCGCTGGCACCTCATGCGTGAGATCGAGGAGCGAGGCGCCGAGGCCGTGATCGACGACGCCATCGCCGAGGCGCTCGACGGCCCCGACGCCGTGTACATCTCGGTCGACATCGACGTCATCGATCCCGGCAACGCACCCGGGACCGGCACGCCCGAGCCCGGCGGAATGCTGCCGCGCGAGGTGCTGCGGGCCGTGCGGCGGATCGCGAGCCAGGTCGAGATCGCGGGGATGGACATCGTCGAGGTGTCGCCGCCGTACGACCACGCGGAGGTCACGGCGATGGCGGCCAACCGAGTGGCGCTCGAGGTCATCTCGGCCCTCGCGGCCAAGCGCCAGGCTGGCAACCAGATCCGCTTCGAGCGCTGACGCGACGGACGCCCGCACGCGCTCCGTCCCGTCGGCGATCATGCGCGGGTGACCGAGACCGCCGCCGCAGCGCTCGCGAGGCTCTACGACCTCGACCTGTCCGACGATCCGGGCGACCTCGACCTGTACCTGGCGCTCGCAGGCCAGACCGGCGGCCCGATCCTCGAGCTCGCCGTCGGGTCCGGCCGCCTCGCGGTGCCCCTCGCGACCGCGGGCCACGACGTGACGGGCGTGGACGTCGACCGGGCGATGCTCGATCGGGCGAGGGCCGCCGCCGCCGCCGCTGGTCCCGCCACTGATGCGCGCCTCACCCTCCTGACCGGCGACGCTCGCGACGTCCAGCTGCCCGGCGCCGGGTCGTTCAATCTCGCGTTCGTCCCCCTCAACTCGTTGTTCATCATGGGCACGCGCGCCGACCAGGCCGCCGCCGTCGCGACGCTCGCGGCACACCTCGCGCCCGGCGGATTGGCCGTC
>DATFQL010000183.1:0-3463 GCA_035264305.1 Candidatus Limnocylindrales bacterium
GGCCACGCCTCGTGAGCGTCACGCCACAACCTCCCCGGACCCGATGACGATCATGTCGTCGCCGCCGGTCATGCCGGCAGGGCGTACAGCCGCGCCGGGTTGGCGACGAGGATGCGCGCCGTCGCGTCCTCGCCCAGCCGCCGCCGGAGCCGCGGGACGAACGTCGCCATGAGGTACCGGAGGCCCGGCCCGCCGTCGTACGCGCGCAGATACTCGCGCGACCCGAGGTCCAGCCCGAGGACGAGGCGGTCCAGGTGGCCGGCAGCCGCGACGCGCTCGATGAGGTCGAGCACGACGCTGTCCGGGTGGTACTTCGTCCGGCCGGCGGTGTCGTACTCCAGCGTCACACCACGCGCCGCGACCTCGGCGTGGAGCTCCCAGTCGGGGTTGCGATCGAGGTGCGCGAGGGCGATCCGGTCTGTGGTCGCGCCAACGGATTCGAGGAGGTCGACGATCTCGTGGGCCGCGGTACCGATCTCCGTATGGACGAGGATCGCTGCCCCGGTCGCGGCCGATGCTGCTCCGATCGCCTCGAGGCGCCTTCGCTCCGAGCGCGTGATCCGGTGGTACGACGCACCGCCCTTGATCGCGCCGGCCTTCGCCGGGTCCAGCGGGAGGGAGGGGTCGAGCCAGTCCTGGGGATGCATCCCGACGGTCAGGTCCGTCATGATCCGGTCGCACAGCTCCTCGACCGATGCCGTGTGCACCCAGGAGTCGGCCGGGTAGTGGCTGTCGCGGTGGAAGCCGCTCGCCGCGATGACGGCGAGGCCGGTTGCCTCGCTGATCGCCCGCAGTCCGGCTGGATCGCGGCCGAGGCCGATCGGCGTCATCTCCACGAGGGTCGTGATCCCGCTCGCGAGGCCGTCGCGCGCCTCCTCGATCGAGCGCTCGACGTCGGTGATCCCGAGCCCCGGCATCCCGAGCGAGTCCATCAGCAGGTGGTCGTGGGCATCGATCACGCCGAGCGTGGCGGCGTCACGCCGGCCGGTGACCGTGATGACCTGGGCCTCGGGCACGCGACGCTCCTCCGGGGCCCGGCGGGAGCCGCGGGCTCAGCGATCGCAGTGTACCGGCGGGCCGCGGTTGACCGGTGGGGCCATACTCGCGCTGCCGATCGTCTCATTGACCCTCCCCTGACTCGGTGGCGATCGTCGATGGACGTCCATCCATCCATCGAGGCCCAGATGCGCGACACCGAGCACCGATCGCGACGCCGCCCTGCCCGCCTGTCCGCGTCCCTGGTCGTCGTGCTCGCGGTCGTGCTCGCGGGACTGCTCCCGCTCTCCGGCCACGCTGCGGGGGCGACCACCTACGCCCGGAACCTGTTCGTGTCGAAGGGGTTCGTGTACCAGGACCCGTACTACACGGCCTGCACCGCGGCGGCCGTGATGCACATGCTCAACACCATCGCGTACCGAAAGACGGGCGGCTACGGCTTCCGCTGGACGCCGTACACCGTGAAGAAATCGTCGAACCCGGACCAGCTTCGGGACATGACGTCGATCCTCGCGTTCGAGCGCCGGTACGACACCCTCCGCTCGACCTCGGCCGGCTCGGACGCCCACGGCTGGCGGAACGCCCTCAACTACTACGGCTGGGGATCGAGCGCGATGAAGAACGCGTCGATCCGTCCGTACGAGGACCGCGCCTACTCGACGTACCGCTCGGCCATGAAGGCCGCGGTGCGGGCGATCGCGCGGCTCGGGATGCCGGTCGGCGTCCTCGCCTGGGCGGGAGGACATGCCCAGGTCATCACGGGCTACGTGGTGACGGGCGAGAACCCCCGGACGTCATCGGACTTCACGATCCAGTGGCTGTACCTGTCCGACCCGCTGCGGTCGGACGCGATCGTCAACCGGAAGACGAGCTACGCGGCGATGAAGGACGGGGCGCTCAAGTGGCGGTTCCAGTGGTACCGCGAGACGGACAGCCCCTACGACGACCCGTACACGTCGGGCTGGATCCGCAGCTCGGTCTCGTCCGCCGTGGGCCCTTCGGAGTGGTTCCACAAGTGGGTGCTGCTGCTGCCGGTCCGTCGCGGCCTTCCGCCACCTGAGCCCAGTCCGACGCCGCCGCCGGCCTCGCCGACGCCAACCCCGACGGCCACGTCCACCCCGACGCCCTCACCGAGCGCCACGGCGTCACCGACTCCGGAGAGTGCGCCGCAGCAGGAGCGAGTCTCGGAGAGTCCGTCTCCGGCCGCCAGCTCCTCGCCGTCGCCGTCGACCACAGTGGTCCCGTCTGCCGCGCCGACCGCGACCGCCGAGGCGACATCGGCCGCGGATCCGGCCTCGCCACCACCCGCCTCGCCGACCCCTGTCGCGTCGGCATCACCGGCAGCCTCGGCGAGCACGAGCCCCGTCGTCTCGCCGTAGGCCGCAGGACAGGCGGTGGCCTGCTCAGCGCGCCTCCTCGCGGGCGCGCCCGGCCGAGCCGGCCGCCGCGCGCCGAAGCCGGTCGGCGATGGCGAGGCCGAGGCCGCGCTCCTCGGGCGGCCAGGCGAGGATCACGTCGCACGTCGCGTCGAGCTCGCGGATCGCGGCATAGAGCCGTCGGGCCGCCCGTTCTTCGTCCGCGCCGAGCTCGACGACCGCGGCATCCTCGATCGGCCCGCCTGGCGCGAACGCGAGGACACCGACTCGTTCCCCGCCGGCGCGGAGCTCCGCGGCGCGTCGAGGCTGCTCGTCCGGTGGCACGAGGAGCAGCCGTGCATCGGGCGCGTAGTGGGCGGCGAGCATGCCGGGTGCACGAACCTCGCCTCCGTGGCGGATGGGGAGCGGGACGCCGCCGATGGCTTCCAGCACCTCGCGCGGCACGCCCCCCGGCCGAAGGATGGCCGGCTCGTCGCCTGACACGTCGACGATCGTGGACTCGACGCCAACCGCGGATGGCCCGCCGTCGAGCACGAGGTCGACACTGCCGGCCAGCCCCTCGCGCACGTGCTCCACGGTCGTCGGCGACACCGTCCCGAACCTGTTCGCCGACGGCGCAGCGATCCCGCCGCCGAACGAGCGCAGCAGCTCGAGCGCGACCGGATGCGCCGGCACTCGCAGGCCGACCGTGGCGAGCCCGCCCGTCACCGCGTCAGGCACGCTGGGCGCACGCCGGAGGACGAGGGTGAGCGGTCCCGGCCAGCAGGCGGCGGCGAGCGTCGTCGCGAGCGGCGGGACGTCGAGGGCCCAGTCGCCGAGCGCATCCGCCGACGCCAGGTGGACGATCAGGGGGTGGTCCGCCGGGCGACCCTTCGCGGCGAAGATCCGACCGACGGCGTCAGGGTTCGTGGCGTCGGCGCCGAGGCCGTAGACGGTCTCGGTGGGGAAGGCGACCAGGCCGCCGGCGCGGATGACGCGCGCGGCCTCGGCGATGCCGTCCGCGTCGGCGGGGAGGATGCGGGTCAGCATGCGCGAGGTGCCGCGGCCGCTGCGCGGCCGGGCGGGCGAGGGCGCCCGCGCTCCCGGGAGGG
>DATFQL010000184.1:0-7261 GCA_035264305.1 Candidatus Limnocylindrales bacterium
CTCGCGGGTCTCGACCGGTCGCGCCGTCGTCTTGATCTGGTCGACGATCGTATCGACGGCCTTCTCGATGCCGCGCTTCACGACCATCGGGTTGGCGCCCGCGGTCACGACCCGCAGGCCCTCCGCGACCATCGCCTGGCCCAGGACCACCGCGGTGGTGGTGCCGTCGCCGGCGACGTCGTCGGTCTTGGTGGCGACCTCCTTGAGGAGCTGCGCGCCCATGTTCTCGAACGGGTTCTCCAGCTCGATGTCGCGGGCGATCGTGACGCCGTCGTTCGTGATCGTCGGCGAGCCGAACTTCTTGTCCAGGACGACGTTGCGGCCCTTGGGGCCGATCGTCACGCGGACCGCGTCGGCGAGGCGGTCGATGCCCCGCTTGAGTGAACGACGAGCGGTCTCGTCGAAGATGAGCTGCTTGGCCAAGGTGAGGGTTCCTCCGGGGTCTGGCTTCGGGTGGTGACGGTCGTCGGGTGCCGCGTGCGGCGCCTGGTCCTAGGCCCCGACGACCGCGAGGATGTCCTTCTGGCTGAGGATGAGCAGTTCCTCTTCCTCCACCTTGAACTCGGTCCCGGCGTACTTCGCGTACAGGACCTTGTCGCCGACGGAAACGTCGATCGCCTCGCGCTTGCCGTCGTCGAGGATCTTGCCCGGGCCGACGGCCAGGATCTCGCCCTCCTGGGGCTTCTCCTTCGCCGTGTCCGGCAGGACGATTCCCGACTTCGTCATCTCCTCGCGGGGTGTGGGCTTGATGACGACGCGGTCGCCCAGCGGGCGGAGCTTCGTCGAAGAGGCGGTCGCCAAGGTGCATTCCTCCTCTGACGGCCGCGATCGGCCGTCGATGGCTTGACAGATGTCGGCTGCCGGCAGGGTTGGTACCGGATCGCCGGTTTCCTCCACGAGTGCGTCACCAGGGTCGCGTCCGCGTCCCGAGCCTGTGCCGGTCCTCCGCGGAGGGCTCGGACCGGGTCCACCGGGCTGCGTCCCACTGGCTGGCACTCTCCCTATGAGAGTGCCAGAACGGTACCCAACGGGCGTCCTCCTGTCAACCGGAATCGGCGGCCCAGGCGCGCTGCGGCTCAGCGCGGATGCACCCGCTGGAAGGTCACGTCGTATGCCTCGACGAGGGCGCTGCCGACCTCCTCCTCGGCGAGGCCGCGCTGTGCCGCGACCCAGCGCGCGGTGATCGCCACCGCGGACGGCTCGTTGCGGCCGCGCGGACCGCCGGGGGGTGTCAGGAACGGCGCGTCCGTCTCGACGAGCAGGCGTTCGCGGGGCACGAGCGTCACCGCCTCGGCGGACGCCTCCTCCCCACCTCGGAACACGAGTCCCGAGAACGACACCGCCAGCCCCATGGCGACGACGGTCTCGGCGTAGTCGACCGGGCCGCTGAAGGAGTGGATGACGGCAGGCGGCCGGTCCTCGAACGCCTCGCGCGCAGCCGCACCGTCGAACCCGGCGGCGCGCAGCTCGTCGACGAGCGCGTCCTGCGCGTCACGCTCCCCCGCCCTCGAGCGACAGTGGAGGATCGCGGGCTTTCCCGTCGCCAGCGCGAGGGCGAGGTTCCGGCGGAGGTTGTCGAGCTGGTCCGGCCACGGCGAGAACAGCCGGTCCGAGTCGAGCCCCGTCTCGCCGATCGCGAGGACTCGGTCGTCGCGCGCCCAGTCCTCGATCCGCCGCCACCCGTCGGCGTCCACCTTCGCGGCATCGTGCGGGTGCACGCCGACGGCCGCGTCGAGCCGCGGCCAGCGGCCGACGAGCTCGAGGGCGCGGGCCGACGACCGCTCGTTCCAGCCGGGCACCATCAGCCGCGCGACGCCGGCGAGCCTCGCCGCGCCGACGACGAGCTCGACGTCCGCGTCGAAGCGGTCGGCGTTCAGGTGACCATGCGAGTCGACGAGGCGCATCGGGGGATGGTAGGGCGCGTCGTCCCCGGCGGTCAGCCACCAGGATTGCTCGCATGCCCTCCGACGATCACGGCGACGCCGCTTCGACCGCCTCCGCCTCGAGCCGCGGGAACAGCGGCACCGGGGTCTCGATCACGCGACCCGTGTCCCCGGCCTCCGCGCCCCACGCGAGCAGCCGCAGGAGCTCCGGCCCGCCGTTGCCGTCCGCCGCGTACGGGTAGTCGTAGCCCAGCTGGTCGAGGATGCGCGGCGCCGCACCGGGCATGTACGGCGCCATGGCGAGCGCGATCAGCCTGCATGCCTCGACGAGGTCGCCGAGCACGAGCCGGAGCCGCGCCGCCGCCGCATCGTCGCCGCCCTTCGCGGCCTTCGCGAGCGTCCACGGCTGCTCGGCGTCGACCGTCTTGTTCGCCCCGCTGACGAACTCCCACAACGCGCCGAGGGCGTCGTGGAGGAGGTAGCCGTCGAGCTTCGCGCGGTACTGGCCGAGGATGCGATCCCAGCCGGCGCCCAGCGGCGACTCGCCGACCGATCGGGGCGTGGGCCGCTCGCCGGCCAGGTAGCGATTGACCATCGAGACGGTGCGGTTCACGAGGTTGCCGAAGTCGTTCGCGAGGTCCGCGTTGTAGCGACGGCGGAACGAGTCCCAGGTCACCTCCGTGTCGCGGTCGAAGGCGACCTCCCGGAGCGTCGTATACCGCGCGCCGTCGGCGCCGAACGCGGAGACAACCGCCTGCGGCTCGAGGAAGTTGCCGAGGCTCTTGCTCATCCGCTCGCCGCCCGCGACGAGCATCCAGCCATGGACCCACACGTGCTTTGGCGCATCGATGCCTGCGGACCACAGCATCGCCGGCCAGTAGATCGTGTGGAACCGGGCGATGTCCTTGCCGATGACGTGCAGGTCGGCCGGCCACCACTTCCGGAACGACTCCGGGTCGTCAGGGAAGCCGGCACCCGTGATGTAGTTGATGAGCGCGTCGTACCAGACGTAGATCGTCCCTGCCTCGGGATCCCACGAGCCGTCCTCGCGCTCCGCCGTCTCGCCGTTCTCGGCGATTGGGAACGGGATCCCCCACGTGGCGCCGGCCCGGCTGATCGAGAAGTCCTGGAGCCCCTGGCGGATGAAGCCCAGCATCTCGTTGCGCCGGTAATCGGGCTGCACGAAGTCCGGGTGCTGCTCGTACCAGTCGAGCAGGCGATCCTGGTAGGCGGACAGGCGGAAAAACCAGTTGCGCTCGCTGAGCCACTGGAGCTCGACCGTCGGGTGGTCGGGGCACTGCATGCCCTTCGCCGTCTCGAGCAGATCCGAGGCGTTCTTGAAGCCCTCGCTCGGGCAGTACCAGCCCTCGTACGTGTCGAGATAGATGTCGCCGTTGGCGTAGGCCCGTCGCACCACCTCCTGCGCGGACCGGTAGTGGTCCGGATCGGTGGTCCGGATGAACCGGTCGGGGCTGATGAGGAGCGCGTCCTCGGCCGCCCTGAACAGCGCGACCTTCTCGTCGACGAAGTCGCGCGGCTCCTTGCCCTGGGCTGCAGCGTTCTGCGCGATGTTGACGCTGTGCTCATCCGTGCCGGTCAGGAACCGCGTGTCGTCGCCCAGCATCCGGTGCCATCGAGCGATGACATCCGCCCCGATCACCTCGTAGACGGTGTGGAGCCCCGGCGCGTTGTTGGCGTACGCGATCGCCGTGGTCAGGTAGAAACGCTGGCGGTCTGACATCGCCGGCCGATGGTAGCAAGCGACGACAGGCGCCCCGCCGTCTCAGGAGGACGCCGGGATGGCCGCGTGCGCGGCGTCGAGGACCTCCGCGACGAGCGCTTGTGCGGTCGCGGCGTGCAGGGCGGCCGACGCCGGGCGGGGACCGAACACGGCGCGCGTCGCGTCGACGGCGGCGAACGCGGCCTGGACGGCGGGTGCCGGCGCGGTCGGAGGTGGAACCAGCTCGACCGACAGGCGGGCCATGAGGAGCTCGACGGCGAGAACGTCACGCAGGAGATCGAGGGAGCGGTCCGTCATCGCGGCAGCGACCGGGGCGTTCGTCGCGTGATCCTCGACGCCGAGGTCCAGCACGCCGACGTCGAGCGTCACGGGTGCCGCCGCGTGACGCAGCTCGGACACCAGGGCGGCGGCCGAGTAGCGCGCCATCCCGCCGCCCTCGTCGATGATCCGCGCCATGACCGCCTCGTCCGAGAACACGTCGGCCGCGGCGGCCCAGAGGTGGTTCATCCGGCGGTCGGCGAGGAGCCCGACGTGCGCAGCGGCCGGTCGCAGCGCATCGAGCGCGAGCGCGAGCACCATCGGATGGAAGTTCCCGTTGCTCAGCATCCGGCCCGACGCGGCATCGACGAGCGGGTTGTCGTCCATCGCGTTGAGCTCGAGACGCACGGCCCCGCGGAGCAGCGCGACGAACTCCCGGAACGCGCCGTGGACCTGCGGCGCCACGCGGAACGACAAGGGGTCCTGGACCGACCGCGGGCCGCCGGGTTCGAGCAGCCGGCTCCCGGTGAGGAACACGCGGATGCCCTGGCCGGCCGCGAGCTGGCCGGGTACGGGCTTCGCGCGCAGCACGGCCTCGTCGAGCACCGACGGGTTGCCGCCGGTCGCCTCGAGGGACGCGGCGATGACGAGGTCCGCGGCGTCGGCGAGGCGCTCCGCGCGCTCGACGAGCAGCGCCGCGTGGCCGATCGCGACCCCGTTCGCGGAGATGATGGTCAGCCCGTCCTTGGGCTCGAGCTCGATCGCCGTGAGGCCGGCACGGTCGAGCGCCTCCGCGCCGGGGAGGATGTCGCCGCCGATCTCGGCATGCCCGCGACCGATCAGGACCTGGCCGATCGCCGCCATGTGCATCAGGTCGGAGGCACCAACCGACCCCGTCCGCGGGACGACCGGATGCACGCCCGCGTTCAGGAGATCGGCGAACGCCTGCGCCACCGGCCAGCTCGCGCCCGACCCACCCCTGGCGATGCCGTTCAAGCGCACGGCCATCGCGGCGCGGACGACGACGGCCGGCAGCGGGTCACCGAGACCGCCCTCGTGCGCGTTCACGACGAGGGCCTGGATCCGACGAAGCCCGTCGCGCGGGAGCGCGACGTCACGCTGGTGACCGAGGCCCGTGTTGAGGCCATAGACGAGGTGCGGACCGTCGACGACGCGATCGACGACGGCCCGGCTCGCCTCGATGACCCGGCGGGCGTCCTCGTCCACCCGCACCGGCGCCCCGTGGGCGATCGCCAGGAGGTCGTCGACCGAGAGCTCGGCTGCCCCGATCGTGACGGCGCGTGCCTCGACGAGGGTCAACGGGCCGCGTCCGGCTCGACAACCTTGCCTCGCCAGTCGGGGACCGGGAACGGCTCGGCCGAGCAACGACCGCGGACGATCTCCTCGCGCGTCATGACACTCCTCCGGCTGGTCCCGCGGATGATGCACCTCCGCGCCGGCAGGTCAAGGCGACGGCCCCGTCAGTGGCGGAAGTGGCGCATGCCCGTCAGCGCCATCGCCGCGCCTGCCCCGTCGACGTCGGCGAGCACCTCGGCGTCCCGCATCGAGCCCCCCGGCTGGACGATCGCGGTGACGCCCGCATCGAGGAGCACCCGCGGCCCGTCCGGGAACGGGAAGAAGGCGTCGGACGCGGCGACCGCCCCATTCGCGCCGGCCTCCCCCTGGAACTGGCGTGCCTTGTCCAACGCGCCACGACAGGCGTCGACGCGGCTGACCTGCCCGCTGCCGAGCCCAACCAGCATCCCGTCCCGGACGAGGACAATCGCGTTCGAGACCACGCCCCGGCACAGCCGCCACGCGAGGTCGAGATCCGCACGCTCGCGGTCCGACGGGGACCGCTTCGTCACGACCGTCCAGCCCGCCGGGTCGTCGTCGACGACGTCGGGCGCGGTGACGAGCACGGCGCCGCCCGCGGTCCGGAACGAGCCGAGCGGATCGGCAATCGCGGCTGCCGCCCCCGCGTCGCCGAGCGCACGATCGACGACGAGGCGCAGGTTCGGCTTCGTCGCGAGCACGGCGCGGGCCTCATCGTCGAACCCGGGCGCGACCACGACCTCGAGGAAGATCGACGTCAGCCGCTCGGCGAGCGCGCGATGGACCGGGCCGGTGACCGCGACGACGCCACCGAACGCCGACACGGGGTCACCCGCGAGCGCGGCGTCCCACGCCTCGAGCAGCGTCGCCCGCTCGGCAGCCCCACACGGGTTCGTGTGCTTGACGATGACGACGGCCGGGCCGCGGAGGAGGCGGGCGAGTGACGCGGCCGCCGAGGCGTCGAGGACGTTGTTGTAGCTGAGCGCCTTGCCCTGGAGCGGCGGCTCGGCGCTCCCGAACGGGCAGTCGCCTGCCCGTGGCTCGCGGTCCGTCCGGCGGTAGCGGGCGGCGGTCTGGTGCGGGTTCTCGCCGTAGCGGAGCGTCTCGACCTTGTCGAGGGAGATCGTCAACGTCTCCGGGTACGGGTCCTCGGCGCCCGGCATGCCGGCGTCCGGCGGGAGGTCGAAGCCGGCAGCGCCCATCCTGCCCGGCAGTTCGGCCGCGATCCGGGCGTCGTAGGCCGCGGTGTGGCGGTATGCCTCCACGGCGAGTGCCGAGCGGAGCCCGAGGGGCACCTCCCCGTGCGCGTCGAGCGCCTCGAGAACGTGCCCGTACCGGCCGGGCGAGGTGACGATGGCGACCGACGCGTGGTTCTTCGCGGCCGCGCGCACCATCGAGGGGCCGCCGATGTCGATCTCCTCGACCAGCTCGTCCAACGAGATGCCCGGCCGGCGCGCGGCGTCCGCGAACGGGTACAGGTTGACGACGACGAGCTCGAACGGGGCGATGCCGGCCGCCGCCAGCGCCTCGCGATGGTCCGCGCGCCGGCGGTCCGCGAGCAGGCCCGCGTGGACCCGGGGGTGGAGCGTCTTGACCCGGCCGTCGAGCATCTCCGGGAAGCCGGTCACGGCCGCGACGTCGGTCACGGGAAGGCCCGATTCGCGCAGCGCCCGGGCCGTCCCGCCGGTGCTGACGAGCTCGAAGCCACGCGCCACCAGGCCCCGGCCGAGCGCCGCGAGCCCCCTCTTGTCCGAGACCGAGAGCAGGGCCCGGTGCGGCGCGGGGACGCCCGAGTCGACGGCTGCCGGGTCGAGGCGGGCACGCGTGGCTCCAGCCTCGACGGTGATTGCCCCCGCCAGGAGGTTCGCGACCGCCGTGGGCAGCAGGCGGTGCTCGACGGCATGGAGGCGCCCGAGGAGCGTCGCCTCATCGTCGTCCGCGAGGACCGGCACGGCCTCCTGCGACACGATCGGGCCGCCGTCCAGCGTCGCGTCCACGAGGTGCACCGTGACGCCCGTGACCGCCACCCCCGCGTCGAGGGCGT
>DATFQL010000185.1:0-3406 GCA_035264305.1 Candidatus Limnocylindrales bacterium
CACGGCCAACGAGAGGACGACCACCGGGATCGGAACGCGGGTGCGGGTACGCATCGGCACGTCGTAGCGTACCGGGATGCGCATCTTTCCCCTCGCGGCGCTCGAGGCGGAGCTCGCGGCCCGCGGCGGCGGATGGCACGAGTTCCTCCGCGTCACGGACCTGTCCGCAGGCCTGTACGTCCTCGCGGCGGGATCCGTGGACGCGCAGCAGCCGCACACCGAGGACGAGGTGTACGTGGTCCTGGCGGGGCGGTCGCGCTTCACCGCCGGGGACGACATGCGCGACGTCGGACCGGGCGACACGATCTTCGTCGAGGCCAACGTGGCCCACCGGTTCCACGACATCACGGAGACGCTCCGGATCATCGTCGTCTTCGGCCCCGCCGAGCACTCGCGCGCCGGCTGACGACGCGGCCGCGTCAACCTGACGAGCGCACCCGGTCGACGCGAGCCGCGAACCCTTCCGCCCGGACGCCGCTCGTGCCGTCCTCGTCGTGGCGGAACAGGATATAGGCGTCCATGCCGTCGTCGAGGAACGGGACGAGACGTCGCGCCCACGCGTCGAGCTCCTCGTCCTCGTACGAGGTCCGGCGGAGCCGCAGGTAGAGGAACGGGCCGGTGCGCCGGATGTCCGGGGTCTCGTCGAGCTCGTCAAGGTCCGTCGTGCACAGCACGGCGCCCGCGCCGCGCAGCACCGTGAACGTCTCGTCGACCTGCCATGACGCGTGCTGCGCCTCGACCACGAGGGGGATCCCCGCCGGCCAGGCCGCGAGCAGTCCGGCGAGGCGCTCGTCGTTTCGCGGGATCTCGTTCCCGATCCGGAACAGGACCGCCCCGAGCCGCTCACCGAAGCCCGGCAGGAACTCGGTCAGCCACTGGACGGAGCCGGCCGGATCGTCGCCGTACAGGGCGCGCACGCTGGCACCGCGCTGCGCCTTGACGACGAACCGGAACGTCGGCGGGACGGCATCGCGCCAGGCCCGGATCCGGTCCTCCTTGGGTCGCGCGTAGAACGTGTTGTTCAGCTCGACCGCGGGGAGTCGCGAGGCGTAGTGGGGGAGCAGCGCACCCGCGCGCAGTCCCGGAGGGTAGAAGCGGGGCGACCAGGAGGCGTACGAGAACCCGCTCGTCCCGGCCAGCACGCGCCCCGGCGGGCGCCCGTCCGACGCCGTCAGTCGGTCCCGCTCACAGGAGCGAAGCCGACCTCGCTCCCGACGCGGCCCACGTTGTCCAGGACGCGCCCGAGCGCGCCGGTGAGCACGTCCCGCTCCTCGGCCGTCACGACGTCGAGGAACAGGCGGCCGACGCCGTCGAGGTGGGTCCTCGACGCGGCACGGAGGCGCTCGAGCCCTTCGCGGGTCAGCGAGGCCTCGGCGCCACGCGCATCGGTCGTGCACGCCGTCCGCTCGACGATCCCGGCCGCAACCAGCCGGTCGACGAGACGCGTGATCCCGCTCCGCGACAGGAGCACCCGGTCAGCGAGGGCGCTCATCCGCAGGCGCCGCCCCGGCGCGTTGGCAAGCTGGAGCATCGCGTCGTACTCGGCGAGCGACAGCCGGTGCGCCGCCTGGAGCTCCTCGTCCAGCCGGCGGGTCAGCCGCGCGTGCGCATGGACGAAGCTCCGCCAGGCGTCGAGGCGGGGGTCGGTGGGCGCGACGGGGATCGTGGCCGTGGCGTGGGCCGGGGCGCGGGTCTCCCGCGCGGCGACGAGCTCTGACGTCATGCTGCAATCCTACCGCAGCGGTGCTCTCGTTGAGAGTGCAACTAACCGGGGCAGAGGCCCGCAGCGCGGCGCCCGAGGCGTTTCGTGGTCCGGACCGCGCTAGCATCGAGGGGCCGTCGCAGTCCCCTGGAGACGCACATGCCGCCGTTCGATGTCGACGCCCTGCGGGCCCGGTTCCCAGCCCTCGCGCTGGAGCACCAGGGCCGGCCGATGGCGTTCTTCGACGGGCCCGGTGGGACGCAGGTCACCGATACCGTCATCGACGCCGTCAGCGACTACTACCGGTCGTCGAACGCGAACCACGGCGGACCGTTCCCCACGTCGGAGCGCTCCGACGAGATCCTCCTCGAGGCGCATGCGGCGCTCGCCGATCTCCTCAATGCCGCGAGCCCGGCCGAGATCAAGCTCGGCGCGAACATGACCACGCTCACGATGCACGTGGCGCGGTCGATCACGGCGACGATGCAGCCGGGCGACGAGCTCGTCGTGACGGGCCTCGACCACGAGGCAAACGTCGGGCCGTGGCTCGGCGCCGCCGCGGACCGCGGGCTGGTCGTCCGGACGGCTGGGATCCGCGCGGAGGATGCGACGCTCGACCTCGAGGCGTTCGATGCGCTGCTGCACGGCCGCCCGAAGCTCGTCGCCTTCGGCTGGGCGTCCAACGCCGTCGGGACGATCAATCCGGTCGCCGAGCTCGTCCGCCGCGCCCACGAGGCGGGTGCCCTGACCTACGTCGACGCGGTGCACGCCGCGCCGCACCTCCCGATCGACGTCCAGGCCGTCGGCACCGACTTCCTCGCCTGCTCCGTGTACAAGTTCTTCGGCCCCCACGTCGGCGTGCTCTACGGCCGCGCCGAGGCGCTCGACGCCCTCCCCACCTACAAGCTGCGCCCCGCGGACGACCGGTTCGAGACCGGCACGCTCAACCACGAGGGCATCGCGGGCTCGCTCGCCGCGGTCGAGTACATCGCCGAGGTGGGCGAGCGGTACGGGACGCCGTTCGAGGCGTCGTTCACGAACATGACCGGCCGCCGGCTGCATGCCCACGCCGGGATGGCGGCCATCCGGAGCTACGAGATGGCGCTGTTCGGAAGGCTGATGGACGGGCTCGAGGCGATCCCCGGCGCTCGGCTGTGGGGCATCACCGACCGGGCCCGGTTCGAGGAGCGCACCCCGACGGCCGCCGTCACGTTCGAGGGGCACGCTCCCGAGCACGTCGCGACCGCGCTCGGCAGCCTGGGGATCGCGACGTGGTGGGGCAACTTCTACGCGATCGGCGTCACCGAGCGGCTCGGTCTCGAGCCGCAGGGCCTGCTCCGGATCGGGCTGACCCACTACAACACGGCTGCCGAGGTCGACCGTCTGCTCGACGAGCTGTGGTCGATCACCGCCAACCGCGCCGCCTGACGTCGCCATGGCCGCGCCCGACGTCTCGATCCTCGGCGGCGGGATCGTCGGGACCGCCCTCGCCGCCGAGCTCGCCGGACGCGGGGCGACCGTCACCCTGTACGAGCGGACCGCGATCGCCGCAGGCGCGTCGGGGCGCAACTCGGGCGTCGTGTGGCACCCGGCCGATCCGGTCCTCGCCGCCCTGTACCGGGAGTCGCTCGAGCGGTACCGGGCGCTTCCCGACGAGCTCGCGGCGGCACTCGGGGACGAGACGCCGGAGCGATCGTTCGGTCT
>DATFQL010000186.1:0-3721 GCA_035264305.1 Candidatus Limnocylindrales bacterium
CGTCAGCCCGCGGACGCCTCGATCGTCTCTCGCAGGGATCCGTGGGTCGAGGCCGCCTCGGACGCCAGTCGATCCGCGTTCGCGCCGGCCTCGTCCGGGCCGGCGAGGATCAGCTGCTCGATGAGTGCCGCACTCCCGTCCTCCTCGACGGGCGCGGCGATGTAGCGCGCGGCAAGCCGGACCTCGGGTGGCGCGGACGCCATCGCCGCGCCGTGACCCGCGTCCGTGATCATCTCGAGGTCGTTGTAGGCGTCCCCGATCGTCATCACCTGGCTGAGCGGGATGCCGGCCCGGTGCGCGAGCCACGCGACGGCGCGACCCTTCGACACCCCGGGCGCGACGAACTCGAGAAACCGCGGGTGTGACAGCGTCGCGTCCGCGCGACCGGCGAAGAACGCCTTGGCGACGGGGTACAGCGACGTCGGCCGCGGCGGCTCGCCCACCGAGATCACCTTCGTCATCGGCCGCCGGATCGCCGCGACGAGGTCGGGGACGATCTCCGCGTGCGACCCCAGGTAGGTCGAGTAGTCCTCGAACGAGGGGTCGTCCCGCCACACGACGAGCTCTTCCAAGGTGTTGACGTGGGGGTCGAGCCCGTTGGCACGGCACCACTCGATCGCCTCGCGGACAACCGGCGCCGGCATCGGGATGTGGTGGAGGATGCGGCCGACCCGGCCGCGCACACCCGGCACATCGTCGACGGCGCGCTCGGGGACCTTGGGCATCGCCCGCACGAGCGCCCCCTGGTGGCCGACGATCGGCTCGGTCAGCCCGAGGCGGTTGGCATACACGACGGCGGACGACGGCATCCGCCCCGTCGCGAGCGACACGCGGACGCCGCGCGCCACGGCGCCCTGGATCGCCGCCACGGTCCGGTCCGAGATCCGGAAGTCGTGGCCGATGATCGTGCCGTCGATGTCCAGGGCGAGGAGGCGGATCGGGAGCTCGGGCGCAGGGCGTGACGCGGGACGGTGATCCTCCACGCGGCCGGGCTCAGTCCCGTCCGTTCCGCTCGCCGGGATCGACGCGCGCGAGCCGCGGCAGCCCCGCGAGATCGTTCGTCACGCGGCACCGCCAGCCGGGCAGCCGCACCGCGACCTCATGGGCGATCGCCTCGCCGTGTCCGGCGCCGATCTCGAGGAACGCGACACCGTCCGAGGCGAGCGTCCGCGGGAGGGCGTCGAGGAGCCGGCGCACGACGTCGAGGCCATCGGGTCCGCCGTCGAGCGCGAGGGCCGGTTCGTAGGAGAGCTCCGGCGCGAGGCCGGGCAGGTCCCCGGAAGGCACGTACGGGAGGTTCGCGCAGACCACCGTGTACGGCGGGTCGACGTGGTGCGGGAGCAGGTCCGCCGCGACGAACACGATCCGGTCCGCCACCCCATGGCCGACCGCGTTCTCGCGGGCGAGCTGGAGCGCATCCTCCGAGACGTCGATGGCAATCACGAGGACCTCGTCGTCCATCCTGCGACGCCGGAGCGCCGAGACGAGGGAAACCGCGATCGCGCCCGTCCCCGTCCCCACGTCGGCGATCCGGATCGCGGGCGCGCCGGGGGCGCGTGGCGCGTTGGCCAGCCGGGTGGCGACGTCGTCCACGGCGGCGTCGACCAGATGCTCGGTCTCGGGGCGCGGGATGAGCGCCCGCCCGTCGGTCGCGAACGCCAGGCCGTGGAACTCCCGGAAGCCCCGGATGTACGCGACGGGCTCGCCCCGCTCACGGCGGTCGAGCGCGGCCTCGAACGACTCCCGGGGACCATCGCCCACCGAAGCCTCGGGATACGTCAGGAGGCCCGTGCGGTCCACGCCCAGGGCATGGGCGAGCAGCAGCTCCGCGTCGAGCCGGGGCGAGGCCGATCCGGCGGCGGTCAGCCGCTCGGTTGCGAGCCCGAGGAGCTCACCGACGGTGAAGGCGGGGAGCATCCGCTACATCCGGATCGTGACGGAGAGGTCCTGGCTCTTGCGGATCACCTCGGCAGACGTCCCGCCGCGCCAGCGATGGACGAGCAGGTCCACGTCGGCGTCGCCCAGGCGGAGGTTGGTGATCGTCACCTTGGTGAGCCAGTCCGGCAGCTCGGGCCGGACGAGCTCGAGCTCGCCCGCGACGGCATGCGGGCGCAACCCGAGCATCGTCTCGAGGAACAGGAAGATCGACCCCGCTGCCCATGCCTGCGGCGAGCAGGCGACGGGGTACGGCACCGGGACCGGCGAGACCTCGCGGTCGAAGCCGCAGAACAGCTCGGGGAGACGGAACTCGGAGAAGTGCTGGCTCGCCTCGAAGATCCGGCCGCACAGGCGGTTGGCCTCGCCCTGAAAGCCGTAGCGCTTGAACCCGGCGGCAATGAGCGACGAGTCGTGCGGCCAGACGGTGCCCGTGTGATACCCGATGGGGTTGTAGCCGGCCTGCCCCGAGGCGTAGGTGCGGATCCCCCAGCCGGTGAACATGTCGGGCGCCATCAGCCGCTCGACGACCCGGGATGCGCGCTCGGGCGACACGATGCCGGTCCACAGGCACTGCCCCGCGTTGCTGCCGATGGCATCGGCCTGTCGCTTGTCGCCGTCGAGCGCCATGGCGTAGAACCCCTGGTCCTCGGACCAGAACGCCTCCTCGAACCGCTGCCGGAGCCGCTCCGCCTCGGCCTCGAGCCGCGTCGCGAGGTCCGTCTCTCCACGCATCCGGGCGAGCCCGGCGATCCGGAGCTTCGCGTCGAACACGTAGCCCTGGACCTCGGCGAGGGCGATGGGCGTGCGGGCGAGACGCCCGTGGCGGTCGCGGATCCCGTCCGACGAATCCTTCCAGCCCTGGTTGAGCAGGCCCCTGTCGCTCCGGCGCTCGTACTCCACGAAGCCGTCTCCGTCGCGGTCGCCATAGCGGTCGATCCACTCCAGCGCGCGGAGCGCATTGGGCCACAGCCGGTCGACGAGCGCGCGGTCTCCGGTCCAGTCAAAGGTCGCACCGAGCAGCACGAGCCACAGCGGGGTCGCGTCGACCGTGCCGTAGTACGGCCGGTGCGGCGTCTCGCCGTGGCGCGCCATCTCACCGGAGCGGAGCTCGTGGAGGATCTTGCCCGGCTCCATGTCCCGCTCGGCATCCTCGTCCGCCGCCTGGTACGCCGCGAGCGTCTCGAGCGTGTCAACGGCGATCTGCGGCCGCACCGCGAGCGCCTGGAACGACGTGAGCAGCGCGTCGCGCCCGAACAGGGTGGTGAACCACGGCACGCCGGCCGCGAGGTAGTGCTCGTCCGGGCCAGGGCCGTCGTTGACCAGCAGCCGGAGGTCCCCGGCCGACCGGAGGATCGCGAGGTTGAACAGCTCGTTGTCGGTGCGGATCTCCGCGAACCCGCGATTCCAGTCACGGTACGAGGCGGCGACGGCGTCCTGGTCGACCCGGGGCCGGTCAGGGAACAGCGCCTCCTCGGCCTCGGCGCGGGCAGCGCGTCCCTGCGCCACCGGCGAATCGCCGTCGAGGGCGCGCGGGGCGTCGCGCTCCGTCGTCCATGCCGTCCAGCGCAGCTCGCGCGCCTCCCCCGTCCCGAGCTCCCAGCGCCAGATCAGGCGAACCCACCCGGCGTGTGCCGAACCGGCGACCTCCGGGTCCACGGGCCCCGCCTCGGAGGACGGCGCGCTGAACTCGAGGTGCGTGCCGCGCCGCATCCCGTCGAGGCCGTCGTACCGGAACGTCACGCGGTCGGGCCGCAGGGCGACCGGCAGGTGGCGCCCGCGTGCG
>DATFQL010000187.1:0-6636 GCA_035264305.1 Candidatus Limnocylindrales bacterium
AAGCGAGAGCTCGTTCGGGTCGTGCGGACGCCGGACGGTACGATGGTCCTCGACGAGACCGGCCGCGTCGCGGGACGCGGCGCATATCTGTGCCCGGAGGCGGACTGCTGGTCCGCGGCCGGCAGGCGGCGAGCCCTCGAGCGTGCGCTCGGGGAGCCCGTGCCGGACGAGCTTTCGGCGATCATCGCCGCCGGACCCGAGGTCCTCGGGCCCACCACTGGAAACCGAACCACCGGCGCCCCGTCGGAACAGGACGAGCGCGCGCCGACACCAGACACGAACACCGAAGGAGGGCCCCATGGCCAGGAGTAGGAGCGGCACCCGCGGCCGACGTGGACCGCGCAAGCCGCCGCGGCGCGCAGGCCTCGCGGCCGGCGCCGTCCAGGTCATCGACCCGAGCGAGCGCGGCGCGATCGAGCTCCCGGGCACGATCACCGTCAAGGAGCTGGCGGAGCTGCTCACCGTCACCTCGGGCGACATCATCCGCGAGTTGATCAAGAGCGGCATCTTCGCCACCATCAACCAGCTCATCGACCGCGACACCGCGAGCCTCGTCGCCGAGGAGCTCGGGTACGAGGTGGCCGAGCCCGAGACGACGACCGTCGGCGAGGAGGACGAGGAAGGGACCGGGCCCGCGCCCGAGGCCACCAAGGAGGTCCTGTTCGAGGAGGACGACGACGACGATCTCGTCGCGCGCGCGCCGATCGTGACCGTGATGGGCCACGTCGACCACGGCAAGACGAGTCTCCTCGACGCGATCCGGAGCACCCAGGTGGCGGCCGGCGAGCGTGGTGGGATCACGCAGCACATCGGTGCCTCGGAGATCACCACCAAGGACGGCAAGCGCGTCGTGTTCCTCGACACGCCCGGCCACGAAGCATTCACGTCGATGCGCGCCCGCGGGGCGAAGGTCACGGACATCGCCGTGATCGTCGTCGCCGCGGACGACGGCGTCATGCCCCAGACGCTCGAGGCGATCAGCCACGCGAAGGCCGCCAAGGTCCCGCTCGTGATCGCGATGAACAAGATCGACCGCACGGAGGCCAATCCCGACAGGGTGAAGACGGAGCTCGCCGAGGCGGGCGTCGTCGTCGAGGACTACGGCGGCGAGACGCCCCTCGTGCCGGTGTCGGCGAAGACCCGGACGGGGATCGACGAGCTGCTCGAGATCATCCTGCTGGTCGCGGACCTCCAGGAGCTCAAGGCGAACCCGAAGCGGCCGGCCGTGGGCACGATCATCGAGGCGCGGATGGACAAGGGTCGCGGCCCGGTCGCGACGATCATCGTCCAGACGGGCACGCTCAAGGTCGGCGACATCGTCGTCGCGGGCAACACCTACGGCAAGGTCAAGGCGCTCGAGGACGAGGACGGCAAGCGGTTGACGAAGGCCGGGCCGGCGACGGCTGCGGTGATCCTCGGTCTCGCCGACGTGCCCGAGGCCGGCGACGTCCTGCGGGTCGTCGCGGACGAGAAGATCGCCCGCACGCAGGTCGAGGGTCGCAAGATCGAGGCTGCCGCGCGCGATGGCGCCGGCGCCGGCCGCGCCACGCTCGAGGACCTGTACCGCCAGATGCAGGCGGGGCAGGCCAAGGAGCTGCGGATCATCCTCAAGACCGACGTGTCAGGCTCGCTCGGCGCGATCACCCGTGCGCTCGGTCAGCTGTCCTCGGACGAGACGAAGATCAACGTCCTGCTCGAGGCTGCGGGCGACATCACCGACAACGACATCATGCTCGCGACGGCGTCCAACGCGATCGTCGTGGGGTTCAACACCGGGATCACCGACACCGCTCGCCGGGCCGCCGAGGCCGAGGGCGTCGACGTCCGGCTCTACGACATCATCTACAAGCTCACGGACGACATCGACGCCGCCCTCAAGGGCATGCTCGAGCCGGAGATGGTGGAGGTCGTGGAGGGCCGCGCCGAGGTCCGCCAGATCTTCCGGGTCGGCAAGAGCACGGTCATCGCCGGCTGCTACGTCACCGACGGCCGCATCGTCCGCAACGGCGGTGCCCGGGTCTGGCGCGGCGGCAAGGTCGTCGTCACCGACCGGATCGAATCGCTCCGGCGGTTCCGGGACGACGTCCGCGAGGTCGCCCAGAACTACGAGTGCGGCATCGGGCTCGAGGGCTACAACGACCTCGTGGAGGGCGACATCGTCGAGTGCTTCACGCAGCAGGCGCGCAGCCGGATCGCCGGCTGACACGCCGGGACGGGGCGGTCCATCGAGCCGTCCCGCCCGCGTCGTTCGAGACCACACGATGAGCCAGCGGACCGACCGTGTCGACGAGCTCCTGCGGCAGGAGATCGGCGCGCTGCTCGCCAAGGAGATCGCGGACCCGCGCATCGGGTTCGTCACGATCACCGACGTCGAGACCGCGCCCGATCTTCGCCATGCCAAGGTCTGGGTCAGCGTGATCGGCGGCAAGGCCGACCAGCGAGAGACGCTCCGGGCGCTCCAGCACTCGATGGGGTTCATCCGCCACGAGCTGGGACGGACCCTCCGGATCAAGCGGATCCCCGACCTGCACGTCCACCTCGACGACACCGCCGAACGCGGGACGCGCGTCCTGCACCTGCTCCAGGAGCTGGAGGAGGGCAAGGCGCCGGAGAGCATCGCGCCGTTCGAGGAGTCCCTTCCGACGCCCGTCCAGCGTCTGCCCCACGAGGGCGATCGCGAGGAGGATGGCTTCGGCGCCGCCGCCGCGGACCCGGCGAACCCCGCCGGGGACGTGCCCGAGGCCGGTCGACGGCCCTCCAACCGACGCGGGCCCGGGCGCCCCCGGGCCGGCCGGGGCACTCCGCCGAAGACCCCGCGCCGCCAGCCGAAGCGCCGATGACCCAGGTCGTCGACCTGTCGACGATGGCGCGTGACGCCGTCCCGGCCGCCGTCCTCGAGCGGCTCACGCGGGCGCGCAACGCGCTGGTGGTGAGCCACGAGAACCCGGACGCCGACACGCTCGGTGCGACGCTCGGCGTGTGCGCCGTCCTCGAGGCGTGTGGCGCGAAAGCGACGGCAGTCTCGACGGATCCGATCCCGCCGCTGTACGCGTTCCTCGCCGGCGTCGAGCGGTTCCGTAGCGACCCCGACCCGGCGGAGACCTACGACCTGCTCGTGCTGTGCGACTGCGGGTCTGCCGACCGGGTCGGCGCGGTCGCCCAGCGGCACCCGGAGCTGTTCGCGTCGCTGCCGCGGGTGATCATCGATCACCACGCCTCGAACAGCGACGGCGGCGAGGCCGACTGGATCGAGCCGGGCTCGGCCGCGACGTGCGAGATGGTCGCGCTCCTCGCCGTCCGGTTGGGGCTGCCGCTCGACGCAGGGGAGGGGGCGCTCGCGGCGGCCCTCATGGCCGGGATCGTCATGGACACCGCGACCTTCGCGCACCCGAACGCCACGCCCCGGACGCTTGCGGTGTCGTCGGCGCTCGTCGCGGCCGGGGCGCCGCTGTCCGACATCTCGCGCCGGCTCTACCGCTCCAAGCCCGACGCGCAGCTGCGCCTGTTCGGGCGCGTCCTGGGGCGCCTCGAGACCACACCTGACGGGCTCGTCGTGTGGTCGACGCTGACCAACGCCGACTACCCCGCGACGGGCTCCATCCGCGCCCACTCGGAGGGGATCATCGACCTGCTTGCGCAGTCCGACACCGCCGAGGTGGCGATGCTGCTGAAGGAGGGCGAGGACGACGGAACGCGCCTCTCCGTGCGCACGAAGCCGGGTGGCGTCGACGCCACGGTGCTCACCGGCGCGTTCGGCGGGGGTGGCCACGCGCGCGCGGCGGGCGCCTCGGTGCCGCTCCCGATCGACGAGGCCGTGCCGGTCGTGCGTGCGGTGGCCGAGCGCCTCGCCGCAGAGGTGAGGCGGTGACGCGGGGGGACAGGACTGGCGGCCTGGACGGCGTCCTCGTCGTTTCCAAGCCGTCCGGGCCGACCTCGCACGATGTCGTGGCGCTGGTCCGACGCCTCTCGCAGACGCGACGCGTGGGGCACGGCGGCACGCTCGATCCGTTCGCCGCGGGCGTCCTGCCCGTGTTCCTCGGCCGCGGGACGCGCGTGGTCGAATACCACCTCGGTGCGACCAAGCGCTATCGAGCGACGATCTGCTTCGGCGAGACCTCGTCCACGGACGACATCGACGGCGAGCGCACGCGTGTCGACGGGCCGCTGGTCACGCGTGGGGCGGTCGAGACCGGCATGGCAGCGCTGACTGGGCCGATCCGGCAGGTGCCCCCGGTCTACAGCGCCGTGCAGATCGAGGGGCGCCGGGCATACCAGCTCGCGCGGGCGGGCCAGCCGGTCGAGCTCTCGCCGCGCGACGTCGTGGTCCACGAGTTCACGCTCCTCGAGTGGGACACGGGCGACCCCGCGCGACCGGTCGCCGTGACCGAGGTGGTCTGCTCGGCGGGGACGTACGTCCGCGCCCTCGCCCGAGACCTCGGCGCATCGCTCGACAGCGGTGCGTACCTCGGGGCATTGGTCCGGACCGCGTCCGGGGAGTTCCGGCTCGAGGACGCGATCGGCTTCGAGGCGTTGCGCGACGGCGCGGCCGGCGGGGCGTCAGGGTTTGCGTCACTCCTGCGGCCGATCGACGCGGGCCTCGAGCACCTCCCGCACGCCGCGATCACGGCGGACGAGATCCGGCGCCTGTTCGAGGGGCTCCCGACCGGCCCGAAGACGCCACTCGAGGTCCCCGACGCGCCTATCGTGCTGGCCGTCGGGCCCGACGGCACGGTTGTCGCCATCTGCCGCGCGGTCGCCGGCACGCTCCATCCGCACAAGGTCCTGGCCGACCGGCCCGCGCCCGTCGAAGCCTGACGATGGAGACGGCCCGCGGCCTGGACGGGCTCGGCGCGTCGGACGAGGCCCTGTTCGTCGTCGTCGGCGTGTTCGACGGGCTGCACCGGGGCCACGCGTACCTGCTCGACCACCTCGTCCGGGAGGCCGCGGCGCGCCACGCACGCCCGACGGTGATCACCTTCGACCATCATCCCGACGAGGTCCTGACGGGATCGGCTCCGCCCCTGCTGTGCGACCCTGGGGAGCGGCTCGCGCGGCTCGCCGAGGCCGGCGTGGCGGCGACCGTCGTCGTCCACTTCGACCGGCGGCTGCGCGAGACGACGTATGACGCGTTCGTCGCGCAAGTCGCGGCGCGCGCCCCGCTGGCCGGGTTCCTCATGACGCCGGACGCCGCGTTCGGGTACGAGCGCGCCGGGACGCCGGACGCCCTCGCCGCCCTCGGCCGGGAGCACGGCTTCGAGGTGATCCTCGTCCCGCCGTTCGAGCTTGACGGCCGCCCCGTCCGGAGCTCGGACGTTCGTGCCGCAATCGCGAGCGGCGACCTCACGAGCGCGGAGCGTCTCCTCGGGCGGCCGCACGGGGTGGTGGGGGACGCGACACCCGAGGGGGCGGACGCGACCGTCCGGTTCGAGCTGCCGGTCGCGCTGCCGCCGGCCGGGCCGTACGCGGCAACCGTCGACGAGCTGGACCGGCGCGTCCTCGTCGACGACGGCGTCGTGCGCGTGCTGCGACGCGCGCTGTCCGGCCGGACGCGGGTCGCCTTCCGCCGCCCCGCCTGAGGCGTTACCCGCGCAGCTCGATCACGGCCTTGTCCTTCTCGGTGACCTCGTCCGGCTTCTTGCCCAGGATGATCATGCCCAGGACGTCGTCGGGCGTGACGTTGTCCCTCGCGACGGTGTCGACGATGCGGCCGTGGTACATGACGCTGATCCGGTCGGACAGGTCGAACACGTCGTGGATGTCGTGGCTGATGAGGAAGATCCCGATCCCCTCGTCCTTGAGCTGGCGGACGAGGTTGCGCACCTGGGCGGTTTCCATGGGGCCGAGCGCCGCGGTCGGCTCGTCCATGATCAGGATCCGCGCGTTGAAGTAGACGGCACGGGCGATCGCGACCGCCTGGCGCTGCCCGCCCGACAGCGACTTCACCGGCATCCGGAACCGCGTGAAGTTCGGGTTGAGCCGGCCCATCACCTTGCGGGTCTCGGCCTCCATCGTCGAATCGTCGAGGCTGCCGAGGCGGGTGGTCTTCTCGCGGCCGAGGAACAGGTTTCCGGGGGCGTCGATGTTGTCGGCCAGCGCGAGGGTCTGATAGATCGTCTCGATCTTGTGGGCCTTTGCGTCTCGTGGGTTCCGGATGTCGACGGCCTGGCCGTCGATCAGGATCTGCCCGGTGTCCGATGCCTGGGCGCCGGCGAGCACCCGCATCAGCGTCGACTTGCCCGCCCCGTTACCGCCGACCAGGCCGATCACCTCGCCTGCGTGCAGGTCGATGGTGACATCGCGCACGGCGTGGACGCCACCGAACGCGACGTTGATGTCGCGCATCTCGACCAGCGGCGTCCGCTCCGCGACCGTCATCGTCGTGCCTCCTTGCGCGGCCGTCATCGCCCGCCGCCCCGGCGACGATTGAAGGTGTCGAACCCGACCGCGAGGATCAGCACAATGCCCGCCACGACGTTCTGGCCCGGCGAGTTCACGCCCATGAAGCTCAGACCGTACGCGAGCGACTGCATGACGAAGGCGCCGAGCACGGCTCCGGGGATCGTCCCGATCCCACCGGCGAAGGAGGTGCCGCCGACGACCGCGGCCGCGATCACGTACAGCTCGTAGCTCTGCCCG
>DATFQL010000188.1:0-3464 GCA_035264305.1 Candidatus Limnocylindrales bacterium
GATCATGACGAGGTTGACGTCGCGGTCCGGGCCGGCATTCAGGACCTGGCCCGAGAAGCCGGTCCAATTGGGGAAGTTCAGGCCCGCCAGCTGACCGCCGGCCGACATGTCCCGCACCCGCTCGTTGACGTCATAACAGCCGGGACGCATGTCCTCGTAGCGCATCGGGTTGACGTTGAACATCTCCGGCGGTTTGCCCGCGACGGCGTTGAGCCCGAGATTGCGGCCCCGGATGTCGCCGTAGAACCACTGCTGGGAGCCGTCGGGCTCGTCGACGACGCGCGGCATCGAATCGCGGTACCTCGCCGGGACGTGGGCGTCGAACATGTCGGCCGGCTCGCAGATGTGGTCATCGACCGATACGAGGATCAAGTCGTCGGCGTGCACACTCATGTCGTCAACTCCCCGAAGAGCCCGCGGTCGGAGAAGAGCTGTACGACGAGCTCGCCCAGGCGACCCATCATGCGCTCGTAGCCGTCGCTCGCCTTGTCGGCGTCGCCGTCTGCGACGGCACTAGCGATGTCGGACAGCCCCTTCCGCTCGATCTCGATGGCGCCGGGGACGAGGGCGAAGAAGTTGCCCGGGATCAGCCCCGACATCGCCCGCAGCACGACCTTGATGCGCGGCGACGCGGCGGCGTCGACGATCGCGGCGTGGAAGCCGATCGTCAGGCGTTGGATCTCCTCGGGGTCGTCGTTCCGGGTGAGCCGGCCCGCGATCTCGTCGAGGCGCTCGCCGAGGTCGGGCCGCGCCCGGCCGATCGCCCGCCGCACGGCGAACCCGTACACGAGCCCGAACAGCTCGTAGGTGTCGCGCGCCGCCTGCTCGTCGAGCGCATTCACGAACGCGCCCCGATGCATCTCGATCGTGACCCAGCCCTCGCGCTCGAGAGCTATGAGCGCCTCCCGCACCGGGATGCGGCTGAGGCCCAGGGCCTGGGCGATCTGCTCCTGGGGGATGCGCTCGCCGGGGCGGAGCCGGCCATCGAAGATCAGCCGACGGATATAGACGGCGGCGTGCTCGCCGCTGCTCTGACGAACCAGCTGCCCGGGGGAGGGCAGCGACCCGCTCGCGGTCTGATCGCGTTGGCCCACCGTCGCCACGATTGCATACGTTATGCGACATGCCGGGACTCGGTGATCTGCCCCGCGACCAGCTCCTCCCGGTGGTCCTCGAGTACATGATGGTCGGCCACCTCATCGACCGGGCCTTGATGCCGCAGGTCGCGGTGCACGCCGGGGTCGACGCCGTCGATGACGTCGCCATTGACGAGTGGCTCGGGGCCAGTCCCACGTACACCGCCCGGATGCGGCGGCTCATGGGCATCGAGGGCGACGGCGTCGGGGCGATCATGAAGGGGCTCCAGCTCGACGTCGGGTTCGTGCACCAGTACATGGGAGTCAGCTACGAGCTCACCGACGAGCAGCACGGCGCGTTCTGGTTGGACCACTGTGGCGCGCTGATGGACGTCGAGCCGCACGGTGAGGCGCGCGTCGTCGGCATGTGTCACCACATCGAGGACCCGACGTTCGATGGCACCGCCCTCGCCACGAATCCGCGCGCCCGCATCCGGCCCATCCACCGTCCGCCGCGCGTCCCCTCGGACCGTGAGCCGCACTGCCACTGGACGATCACGATTGATCCGCAGAACGAGCCGATCGGCCCCGCCCCGCACACCCTCCGCGTCGCCGATCTTCCGCTCGCGTCGGTGCCGAACGAGCGCCCTCCGGATGCGGAACCGGGGGGGAAGCAGGACTACCGCGGGCCGTTCGATCGGAACTTCCGGCTCGCCGACCTCTCTCACGGCACGCTCGTCGCGGTAGCGCACGAGTTCCAGGAGCAGGTGCACCTGCTCACCAGCTCGGCTGAGCTCTCGCTGGCGGATCGCCTCGATCAAGGAACGGCGCGGGAGATCATGGCCAGCCAGTGGGTGGGGGCAAGTTGGGTCGCGAGCGAGCGGTTGGCCGACGCGCTGCGAGTGAAGGGCGGCGGTGTCGACGCGCTGGCGACGGTGGTCGCGTTGCATCCGGCGCTCCCGCCAGGTTTCGAGCGCACGGTCGACGTCGATGCCGACGCCGGACGCGTGAGGCTCGAGATGACCCCGCTCGCCGGCGGGCTGCTCGACCCGGCCAATCCCGGCTGGCTCGGGCTGCTCGCGCGAGGCGAGCGCGGCGGCATCGAGGCGATGGCCCACGCGGTCGACCGGCGCGCCCAGCTCGCCGATATGGCGGTGAGCGACGCGAGCGTCGTGATCGAGCTCGCCGTCGACGATTCCGCGGAACCGGCGCCCGAGCCGCCCGAGCTCGCGTTCATGCGCCTCAGCGGCACGAGCTCATGGGTGTTCGACGCGACGGCGGGCACGACCACCGTCGCGTTGGGTCAGAAACCTCGCGCATAGCGTCGGTTTCCGACCCATCGGGGTACCCGGGGCGGATGCGGTCAGCGGCCTTTGAACTTCGGGTCGCGCTTCTCGCGGCGCGCCCGGGTGTGCTCGTGGAAGTCGTCGGAGCGGCTCGAGAGCTCGATCGCGAGGGCCTCGTCGGCGAGGTGGCGCTCCAGGTCGACGTCCAAACCGCGGTGGATGAGCAGCTTCGAGAGCCCGACCGCGACCGTGGCGGCCGACGCGAGCTCGTCGACCAGCTCGCCTGCTACGCCGTCGACGAGCTCGACAGGCACGGCTCGGTGCACCATTCCCCACGACGCCGCCTGCGCGCCGGCGACGTCGCGGCCCAGCATGATCATCTCCTTGGCGCGGGCGACGCCGGCGAGCCGGGGCAGGAGCCACGATCCGCCGGAGTCGGGGGTGAACCCCATCGTCGCGAACGGCGCCCGTAGGCGGGCGTCGTCGGCCACGACGGCGAAGTCGGACGCCAGCACCAGGTGCAAGCCGAGGCCGATGATCCACCCCTTCGCGGCGGCGACGATGGGTGTCTGTGTCTCGAGCATCGTCGGGATGAGGCGGTTCACCTGCCAGCGCATCCGGCGCTGGGTCGCGCCGGCTCGGGGCTTCTCGTCTCCCTTGCCGCGTTGTCCGAGGTCGAAGCCGGAGCAGAAGTCGTCGCCCGCTCCCGACAGGGCGATCACCCGGACGGGCTCGTCGCTGCCCGCGGCCTCGATGGTCTCGGTCAGCGCCAGGACCATCTCGTCGGTGAGGGCGTTCCGGCGCTTCGGTCGGTCCAGCCGCACGCGCAGCACGGCGCCGTCGTGCTCGACGGCGAGCCCTTCCGGCGGCTCGGGATAGTTCTTCACGCGCATTCCTCGGCGGCGAAGCGCTCGACGAGCGCGTCGAGCGTCTCCTGGCACGTCGTCGCGCCGCCGGGAGGCTCGGGCAGGCGCACCGGCCCGTGCTCACGGCTCGGCAGCAGGATTGTCGCGTGCCCCGGCGTCGTGGTCTCGCCTCGCTGGTTCTCGCCCGTCAGCTCGAGCTCGACGGCGGGCCGCTCGCCGTCGACGAGCTCCTTGCG
>DATFQL010000189.1:0-6139 GCA_035264305.1 Candidatus Limnocylindrales bacterium
TCGAGCGACGACTCGGTGAGCCCGAGCTCGTCCATGAACACCGCGGACTCGTCTGGGTCGAGCTCGCCCAGCTCCATCTCGATCTTCGCCGACATCGCGTCGACGAGCGCATGACGGTGGTCATATCCGTCGCGGACCTGCTCGACGAGCGCCGGCGCCTGGGCGAGCTCCCCCTCGCCGACGTTGAGCAGCACGAGCACCGGCTTCTGGGTGAGGAACCGGAACCCGCGGAGTGTCTTCTCCTCGTCCGCGTCGAGCGGCTCGTCACGGATCGGGCGCCCCGCCTCCAACGCCGGCATCAGCCTGCTGAGGATCGCCTCCTCGCGCTCGTTCGCCTCTCGCTCGGCCGGCGTCCCGTGGCGGCCGGCGCCACGAAGCCGCTCGAGTCGCCGGTCGACCATCGCGAGGTCGGCGAGGATGAACTCGAGGTCGAGCTGCTCGAGATCGCGCGCCGGGTCGACGGAGCCCGCGGGATGCGGCGTGGCGGCCGAGTCCCAGGCGCGCAGCACGTGGATGAGCGCGTCCGAGTCGCGGAGCCGCGCGAGGTGCTCGGCGGGCAGCTCCTCCGCGCCGACGCGGCCCTCGGACGAGGCAGGCGGTGCCGGCAGGTCCACGTACGTCACGTCCGCGTGCACGATCTTCTTCGGCTTGAACACCTCGGCGAGCTTGTCCAGCCGCTCGTCGGGCACCTTCACGACCCCGACGTTGAGCTGCAGCCCGCCGTACCCGCCCGTCTCGGCGTGGCCCCGGGTCAGCGTGTTGAACACGGTTGTCTTGCCGGACCCCGCCAGCCCGACGATGGCAATCTGCATCCCGCGATGCTACCGGGGGGCGCTTGTCAGTACCCCGCGTTCGGGTCGACGACGTTGACCAGCGGCTGCCCGCGTGCGTAGCGCCGAAGGTTGTCGCAGAACAGGTCGACCGACCGGTCGAGGACGCGGGTCGATGACCACGCGGTGTGCGGCGTGAGGATCACGTTCGGCAGGTCGTACAGGGGCGAGCTCGAGGGCAGCGGTTCCTCGCGGAAGGTGTCGAGCACGGCGCCACCGATCCGGCCGGCGCGCACGGCCCGCGCCAGCGCCGGCTCGTCGACCAGCTCCCCGCGCGCGACGTTGATCACCCACGCGCCGGGCTTCATCGCGGCGATCGACTCCTCGCCGATCAACCCGATCGTGTCGGCGGTCAGCGGTGCCGCGAGCACGACGAAATCAGCCTCGCCGAGCAGTTCGGCGAGCCGGTCCGGCGGCAGGACGCGGTCCAGCATGACCGAGCCGAGGAACGGTTCGTCACCGGCGCCGTCCGCTGCGGCGCTGCCGGCCTCGGCGCGACGCCGGGTCGCGACCACCCGGCATCCGAACGCGGTCGCGAGCGCGCCGACCGCCCGCCCGATCGAGCCGAGCCCGACGATGCCGACCGTGACGTCGCGCAGCTCGCGCGCCTCGAGCGGCTGCCACGTGCGCTCCGCCTGGAGCTCGAGGAGCTGCGGAAGCCGGCGGGCAGCGGCAAGGATCATGAGCATGACGTACTCGGCGATCGGGCGCGAGAACACGCCCCGCGCATTCGTGATCGTGAGCCCCCGAGCGCGCGAGGCGGGCGTCAGCACCCGCTCGACCCCGGCCGTCGCGGAATGGACCCAGCGCAGCCCGGGCGCGCGGGCAAGGATCCGGTCGAACGTGTCCGCGGGCAGCCGTCCCCGGAGCATCACCTCGACGTCGTCGAGCGGGCCGTCCGGGTGGCCATCGAAGCCGATCGTCACGAGTCGCGACCCGGGCGCGGCCGCGCGGATGACGTCCAGGTCGCGCGAGCGGTAGCGCGCCGCGAGGATCGGGGTGAGCGCGATTGCGGTCGGGACGCCGCCGGCGCCGGCGCCGGGCCCGGGGGCGACGATGGGGCCCGACGTCGACCCTCCCGCGGATGCGGCTGGGTCCTCCGTCACGCCGTCCCTCCCTCGAGCTGGTTGAGACCCACCCGGCGCACCCAGTCGGCGGGCCGGTCGATCTCCTCCGGCCGCGGGAGCGTCTCGGGACCGTCCCACAGGCGGCGCAGCGCCGCCGCGCCAGCGAGCCGCTCGATCTCGGCGACGAACGCCTCGCCCTTCCGGTACTGCTCCATCTTGAGGTCCATGCCGGTGATCCGGAGCATGGCCCTCTCGAACGCGGTCCGGTTCATCCGGCGTCCGTGGAAGCGCGCCGAGATCCGCTCCACACCCGGGACGAGATCCTTGCCGACCTCGTCCATGACGTGGTCGCCGAACCCTTCGAGCAGGCTCATGACCGCCTGCGTCTCGCGGAACAGCCTTCGCTGCTCGTCCGACATCAGCCGCTCCATCCAGTGCTGGTCATCGCGCCGCCCCTCCCCGCGCAGCACCTGGCCGATCGCCTTCATCGCGTCACGGCCCAGGGCGCTCGCGTCCTGCGAGAACAGCGACACCTGGCGCTCGAGCCGGTCCGCGAGATACGGCCGCAGCCACGGGTGCGCCTCGAACTCGAAGGCGTGCGTCGTCTCGTGGAGGGCGATCCACGTCCGGAACGGCCCGACGGGCACGTCGAGCGCCTTGGCCGTCTGGCGGATGTTCTCCTCGACGAACAGCAACCGCCCGGGGGTCGTCTCCGCGGACAGGAGCGCGAGGTCGTACTGGCCGAGCACCCGCTGGCCCATGAACCCGAGCAGCAGCCCGAGCTGGCGGGTGGTGACCCACCGGTTCGCGAGGGTCATCGTCGCCTTGCCGAAGCCCGATCCCTCGGGGAGCATCTGCTCCAGCAGCCGGTCCTCGAGCTTCCCGATGATGTGCGCGAAGGCGACCGTGTTGGCCTCGACCCACTGCCCGCGGTCGACGACGGCCACCCGGTCGACGACGCCGGGGAGCTCGGTGCCGAGGTGCGCACCGAGGGCCGGGACGACCCGCTCCATCGCGGCCGCGTACTCGCCCTCTACCGCGCGGAGCTCGGACGCTGGCAGCGACCCGGGCGCGGAGCGCAGGCGCGCGACGGCGATCCGCTCGACCTGCCTCCAGTCGACCAGGCCTGCCGCACGAGCCGATCGCTCGACCTGCCGTCCGGCGACGGTGATCGCGGCTCCGAGCACCGACCCGACGAGGAACCCGACCTGCCACAGCCGCTCCTCGGGGATCCGGCCGCGGGATCGGTCGCCGCCGGATCCGGCGGGGCGCGGCCGGTCAGGCATCAGCGGGCGGCCTCGAGAGCCGCGTCGAGGGGCAGGTCGACCGAGGTCACGTCGGGGAAGTCGTCGCCGAACATCCGGGACGCGATCGAGGTGAACCGCTCGACGTCACCGGTCGTGAGCTGGACGTGGACAGTGGCGCTCCCGGACCACGCCTCGATGGGACGCGAATGGCCGGCCGCACCGGGGTCCGCAGCAGTGCCGCGCGTCGTACCCGGCGCCTCGAGGCCGTTGACCGACAGGAGCTCGGCAAGCGAGGACGCCGTCGCTGTCGCGCTGTCGACGATGGCGACGCGGTCCCCGACCGCCGCCGCGATCACGGGCCGGATGAGCGGATAGTGGGTGCAACCCAGGAGCAGCGTGTCGATCGCCGCGCCGGGCGGCCGCGGGAACACGAACTCGCCGGCGCCGTCGCGCTCGCCCAGCAGCGGCGCGAGCTCCTCCGCCACCGCATCCTCCATCTCGGGACCGGTCACGATCCCCGCTTCGACCATCGGCACGAACCGCGGAGTCGCGTGCTCGTAGACCTCGACCGCCGGGTTCTCGTCCTTGATCGCGTTGAAGTAGGCGTGCGAACGCACGGTCGCGGGCGTCGCGATCACGCCCACCCGCCGATTACGGGTCGCGAGCGCCGCGGCGGCTGCGCCCGGCCGGACGACGCCCAGGACCGGGAGGTCGTAGCGGGCGCGAAGGTCGCGCAGCGCGACCGCGGTGGACGTGTTGCACGCGACGACGAGGGCCTTGACGTCACGCGAGGCGAGCTCGTCCAATGCCTCCATCGAGAACCGCCGAACCTCGTCGTCGGATCGGACGCCGTACGGCGCGCGCGCGTTGTCGCCGAGGTAGATCGTGGACTCGTGCGGTGAGCGGCGGAGGATCTCGCGGAGGACCGTGAGGCCGCCGACGCCGGAGTCGAAGACGCCGATGGGTCGCGGGTCGGACACGCCCTAGAGGCTACCGCCGACCGGCCACGGCTGTCCCGCGGCCCACGAGCTCGGCTGCGGTGCGCATGACGTCCTGGCTGATCTCCGCGGAGGGATCGGCGAGGACGAACGGGATCCCCTCGTTGTTCGTGCGCACGACGAGGGCGCCACCCGAGGCGACGCTGTGCTCCGGGACCCGGCCGAGCGCGCGGGTCAGGACCTCGGGGTCGAAACCGCCCGTCGAGTCTGCGCGGTTGACGAGGTAGCGGACCTTCGTCGGGGCGTACCCGATCATCCGGAACGCGTCGGCCATGACCATCGTGCTGTGGATCGTCGTGGAGTCGTACGTCACGACCTCGAGGATCGTGTCCGACGCGTCGAGGAAGCACAGGTTGATGTCGTTCACCACCGCGGGCGTGTCGACGATGACGACCTCGTAGACGCGGCGGAGGAGGCTCAGCGTCTTCTCGAGGTCGCGGACCGTCACCATCTCGGCCATCTCGACCCGCGGCGGCGCGAGCAGGATGTCGATCCCCGACGGGTCGCGCCACAGGACGTCGGCGAGGTCCGACTCCTGGATCCGGTCCGTCGGCAGGTCCAGCAGCGAAGGCGCCTCCATCGGAACCTTCAGGAGCGCCCGCATGTCGCCGAACTGGAGCGAGCCGTCGATGAGGACGGTCCGGGAGCCCTGCTGCCCGACGGCGACCGCGAGGTTGAACGCGAGGGTGGTCTTGCCGACGCCGCCTTTCGGAGCGAACAGCGTGACCATCCGCGCCATGCCCGCGTGGTCCATCGTCGCCGCGTTCTGGTGGACCTGCTGGAGCCGTGTGACGAGCTCGTACCCCGTGAACGGCATGGCGAGGACGCCGTGGATGCCGTGGCTCGGGTCGGGTGCCACCGGCTGCTGCGGGACGGTCAGGACGATGACCGGGACATGCGAGCCGGACTGCTGGATCTGGTCGACGAGGTTGAGCCCCTTGATCCGTCCCTGCAGGAGCGCGTCGACGAGCACCACGTCCGGGCGCAGCTCGGCGATCAGGTTGAGGACGCGGGACCCGTCGCTGACGACGTCCAGCAGCTTGATCGCCTGCTGCGAGCTCAGCAGCCCGCGGATGTACTGGGCGACCTGGGGGACGTCCTCGACCACGAGGAGGCGGATCTGGTCGGGCATCGCGGCGACTCTACCACGCAGCCCTCGCCGATCGACCCGAGCCCATTGGTCCCACCGGACCCCGCCGCAAGGGGGATACGAGCCCGCGTCACGGACGTCGTGCGAGCACGATCACGCGCTCCGAGCCACGCTCCAGCGGGCCGAGGTCGTAGTCGCCCGCGAGCCGCTCCACGCGCAGCCCCGCGCCCTCGGCCATGGCCGTCAGCTCCTCGGGCGAGACGAGCCGGAGGTGATCGACACGCACCCAGCGCACGGGCGGCTCGCCCTGCGGGCCGGCCTCGAACACCGTGGTGAGGCCGACCGTGTTCCTGCCCGCGTCCCACACCGCGCTGCCGCTCTTCGTCACGGTGTGGCCCGTCTCCGGGTCCGTCCGAGCCCACTCGAGCACGACTCGCCCGTCGTACCGGGCGAGATCCTCCGCCTCGGGCAGCCAGCAGTCGACGACGGCCAACCCGCCGGGCGCGAGGTGTGCCGCGAGCGTCGCGACGGCGGCGGCCTGGTCGGCGCGCGTGCCCATGATGAACAACGAGTTGAGCGGGACGAACGCGAGATTGAACGACCCGGCGCCGGGCAGCTGGACGTCGCGAGCGTCGCCGGTCAGGAGGGTGAGGCGCGCGTCAGTGGCGGGACCAGCGGCGGCGGCAGCGGCCCTCGCCCGATCGAGCATCGCGCGATCGACGTCCACGCCCGTCACGTCGTAGCCCGCGGACGCGAGGGGCACCGCGAGGCGGCCGGACCCCACGGCGAGCTCGAGGATCGGGCCGCCCGTCTGGCCTGCGAGCGCCAGGTACAGGTCGAGGTCGCCCGGATCGTCGGACAGGTCGAGGTCGTAGAGCCTCGCGAGCGCTGCGGCGGCGGTCTCGGT
>DATFQL010000190.1:0-3826 GCA_035264305.1 Candidatus Limnocylindrales bacterium
CCGCATCCCCGGGGTCGCTCGCACCGGGGCGCAGCACCACCGCCGCAACCGGGACGTGTCCCCACGAGGGATCGGCCCGCGCGACGACGACCGCTTCCGCGACCGCCGGGTGTCGCTCGAGGACGGCCTCAACCTCGGACGGGTCGATGTTCTCGCCGCCACGGACGATCCGGTCGGTGCGCCGGTCGACGACGATGAGTCGTCCGGCGTCGTCCAGGCGGCCGAGGTCGCCAGTCCCGAGAGGCTTCGACGCTTCCACCGACGGCTCGCCGAGGTAGCCCGAGCTCCGGGACGGACCGCTGACCACGATCTCGCCGATCCCATCCACCCCCGCGTGCTCGATCGTGATCGACATCCCGGGGAGCGGCCGCCCGGCGCTCCCAGGCGCGATTCGGGCGTCGTCCGTCAGGAGGGCCGTGACCCCCGAGCCCATCTCGGACAGACCGTAGGTCGGCACGACCGGCCACCCGGCGCGCAGTGCCCGCTCCACGAGCTCGACGGGGATGGGCCCGCCGCCGAGCGGCATGGCGCGCACGGTCGCCGGCGGAGGAGCGTCGGAGACGGCATCGAGCAGCCGGACGAGCTGCCCCGGCACGAGCGAGACGTGGCTGAGCGGGGGGTCGTCCCGGACGGCGTGTGCCAGCGCCGTCGGGTCCCCTGGCGGGAGGACTCGGACGGGCACGCCGTCACGCACCGCGCGCCAGACCACGCCGAGTCCCGCCACGTGCCCGATGCCGAGTGGCATCGCCCAGCCGGTCGCCTGCGGCAGCGCCGCGAGCCACGCGTCGGCGCTCGCCGCGAGGGCGCGCCCGGACAGGACAACGGCCTTGGGCCGCGCGGTCGTGCCGGAGGTGAGGACGACGACGGCCGCGGCCTCGGCGTCCACCGTCGCCGATGCGATGACCGGTGTCGTGCCCGGCCCGGTCCCGGTGTCGTCCGTGAGGTCCGTATCGTGCTCGATCACGAGCGTCGGATCGAGCACCTCGAGTGCGAGGTTACGCTCCCGGCTCGTGAGGCCACCCGGGATGGGCGCGACGACGGCGCCGGCTCGAAGCACGCCGAGGAGCGCGGCGATCGCCTCTCCCGACGTAGGGAGCATGAGCGCGACGAGATCGCCCGGCGCCACCCCGCGGGCGGCGACGGCGGCGGCCAGGGCATCGGCGCGGGACGAGAGCTCCCGCCACGACCAGCGCCGGGCGCCGTCGACCACGGCGAGGCCGTCTGGCGTCTCCGCCGCGTGCTGCGCCACGCGGTCCGGGAGCAACCAGCTCATGCGTCCGTGACCCCGTACCGCTCCATCGCCGCCTCGTCCGGGACGATGCCGAGGCCACCGGATCCAGGGTCGAACGGCGCCCGGATCCGCCCGTCCGACACGATCAGGGGCGCGGCCAGGAGGTCGTGCTCGAGCACGTCCGCCGTCGCGAGGCCATGCGCCCGGTCGGCGGCCGGCCAGCCGGGAACGTCGGGGAGCGTCGCGGCACAGGCCATCGCCGCGGCGAGCCCGATGCCCGTCTCGAACAGCGACGAGATGACGACCGGCACGCCCCGCGCCGCGGCCGCCGAGGCGATGACGGCCACCGCCCCCGGACCGCCGACCCGCGCCGGCTTGACGACGAGCACGTCGGCGGCGCCGCGCTCCACGAGGGCCACTGCGTCCCGGGGCGTCGCGACCGCCTCGTCTGCGGCGACCGGCACCTCGACCATCGTGCGCAGCCGGGCGGCGTCGTCGCGGGCGTCGACCGGCAGCGGCTGCTCGACGTACTCGAGCACGCCGGCGAGCGGCCGGAGTCGTGCGACGGACTCGTGAACGGTCCACGAGCCGTTCGCGTCGAGCCGCAGCGCGACGTGCGGGCCCACGGCCGCCCGGACCTCGAGCACGCGGTCGACGAGCGTCGTCGCGGCCTCGCGAGCGCCCGCCTTCAGCTTGAGGGTGCGATACCCCGCGGCCGCCGCCGACGCAGCCGCCTCCACGCTCTCGCCAACCGACCCCGCGCCGATCGTCGCGTTCACCGCCACCCCCGCCCCGACGGCGCTGCCGACGTTCTCGGACGGCGCGGCCAGGTCGAGGAGCGCGCCGCCCACGGCGGCGCCGAACGCGTGACGAAGGGCGTCCGGGATGTCCTCGGCGCGGCCGTCCAGCAGCCGCTGGAGGAGCACCTCGAGCACCGCGGTCGAATGGGACGCGTCGATCGGCGCCTCCCCCGTCCCCCGGGTCCCGGCGTCCGACTGCAGCTGGACGATCAGCGACTCGCGCGCGGTCCATGCCCCGGACGCCGTCTCGAACGGGACCCGGAACGGGACGCGGACGCGGCGGACGGCGAGGGCGGCTGTCATCGGCGACGCACGTTCAGAACCCCACGCCGCCGCCGACGGCGAGCCCGACCGCGAACAACAGCCCGAACACGAGCGACAGGCGCGCCGTCCCCTTCAGGACGAGGTTCAGCTCGCGCGGCTGCCCGAACGTCGCGACGGTCCGCAGCAGGTCCCGTGCCATGGGCAGCGAGAGCAGCGGCAGCGCGACGAGGAACGCGAGCGCCCAGGGCTCCCCACCGGGCCGCGCGCCAAGGACCCAGACGGCGGCGATGAGGACGGGCACTGCGAAGGCGACCCCGAGCAGGGCGCCGTACTCCGCCTGGGTCCGCCGCTTCCCGATCACCACGGCCAGCGTCCGCTTGCCCGCGACCGCATCGGTCTCGATGTCGCGCAGGTTGTTCACGACCAGGATCGCGGTGATCAGGAGCCCCGGCGGGAAGGCGGCTGCCAGGAACACGGGATCGATCCGCAGGGCCTGGAGGTACGCGGTGCCGACGACCGCGACGAGGCCGAAGAACACGAACACGAACACCTCGCCCAGCGCGCGATACCCGTACGGAAAGGGTCCGCCGGTGTACGCGAGGGCGGCGACCATCGCGAGCGCGCCCAGCGCGACGAGAAACGGGCCGCCGACGGTCGCGAGCCACAGGCCCACGAGTCCCGCAAGCACGAGGACGATCGCGATCGCGACCTCCAGCTGGCGCTCCGTGACGAGCCCGGCGGCGGCAACCCGGAGCGGCCCGACGCGATCGGGCGTGTCGGCTCCATGGCGGAAGTCGGACAGGTCGTTCGCGAAGTTCGCCGCGACCTGGAGCAGGAGCGCGACGAGGAGGCAGCCGACGGCCGTGTCGCCGCGGAACGGCGTCCCGACGGCGAGCGCCGCACCGAGCCCAACGGCGACGCCGGCGGCCGCGGCGGGCAGCGTCGCCGGGCGCGCGGCGGCGAGCCAGACCCGGAAACCCGAGGGCCGGGCGGCGGCGACAGTGTTCATGGGCGCCGCGGGTACTTGCGGTAGTCCGGCGTGCGCTTCTCGAGGAACGCGGTCGAGCCCTCGTGTGCCTCGTCTGTCGTGTAGTACAGGCCGGTCGCGTTGCCGGCGAACTCCTGGAGCCCGGCCAGCCCATCGGTGGCCACGAGGAAGGCCGACTTCAGGAACCGGATCGCGGTCGGGCTCATGTCGAGGATCTCGTTCGCCCACTGGACGCCCTCGGCCTCGAGGTCCGCGAGCGGCACGACCCTGTTCACGAGGTTCATCGCCATCGCCTCGTCCGCCGAGTACTGGCGGCACAGGAACCAGATCTCCTTCGCCTTCTTGTCGCCCACGAGCCGCGCGAGCAGCCCGATCCCGAAGCCCGCGTCGAAGCTGCCCACCCGCGGCCCGACCTGGCCGAAGATCGCGTTGTCGCTCGCGATCGACAGGTCGCACACGACGTGGAGGACGTGCCCGCCGCCGATCGCGTACCCGTTGACGAGCGCGATGACGGGGATCGGCAGGCTGCGGATCTGGCGCTGG
>DATFQL010000191.1:0-13826 GCA_035264305.1 Candidatus Limnocylindrales bacterium
GATCGGCGAGCTTCGCCAGCTCGTCGGCCGTGGACACCTGGGCCGCTGCCTTGCCGGCCGCCTCCATGCGAACGATGCCCTGGACGTCGCTCGCGGTGACCTTCGGCCGGCTGACGATGTAGATGAGGGCTCCCAGCCACGGGATCAGGATCAGGACGATGATCCAGACTGCCTTCATGCCGCCGCTGACGTCGTCGCGTCGGAACAGGTCCGTGAAGCACTGGAACCAGATCATGATGGCCGTGATCCAGAAGAAGATGACGGCCATGGTCCAGAAGAAGTCGAGCAGGTTGCCGTTGAACATCGGGTACCTCAGAGGGTCGGAGCTTGACGGACGGCTCCGATCGCCAGCGCCCATTGTGCGCGACGGGAGCCGCGCCGTGTGGGCATTGCACCCGCACTGCGGCAGCGGGGCCTGACCGCGTGGCGCGTGCAACGCTCGTCGTCAGCCCGCTCGCGTCCCGGATCCGCGATCCGCGCGTCCGCGCACAACTCATCGTGGATGCGCGGGCGGCGATCGCGCGACGAGGAATTGCCGATACGGAGGTCGTCGAGTCCGGCGATCCCTCGACGATCGGCGCGGCTGCTGCCGCCGCGGTCGAACGAGGGGACGCGCTCGTCGTCCTCGCGGGTGGCGACGGGACCGTCCGCGATGGAGCAACCGCGCTCGTGTCGTCTGGCGTGGAGGTGGGCATCCTGCCCTGCGGGACGGGGAACCTGTACGCGGCAGCAGCCGGGGTCCCCCGCGCGGTCGGGCCGGCCATCGAGGCGCTGGCGTCAGGCGTCGCGAAGCCCGTCGACCATGCCGCAGTGCGGTTCCTGTCGCCCGCCGGCGAGGAGCGTGCCGCCGGGCTGCCGACGTCGCCGATCAGCTTCGGCGTTGCCTGCGGCACGGGCTTCGATGCGAAGTTGATCGCCGCGACCGACCGGGACCAGAAGCGCCGGTACGGCATCGCCGCGTACTTCCTGGCGGCCGGGCGGCTGCTGCCGGGGCTGACGGCGCACCCCACCGCCATCGTCGTGGACGGCGAGCGGACGGAGCTGGAGTCGGTCGTCGTGCTCGTGGCGAACTGCGGCGACGCGATCCCGGGCACGCTGCGACCGCGCCTGCCGATCAGTGCCCGGGACGGCGTCCTGCACGTGTTCGTCCTGCCGCGTGGCGGGATCGTCGGCGGCGTGCGCGGGATGCTCGAGCTCATGGTCGCCGAGACCCACGGCGTGTCGCCGTCCGGCCACTCGGCTCGGCTCGTCGGCCGGGAGGTCCGAGTCGAGATGTCGCCGGCCGGACCGACCCAGGTCGACGGAGATCCCTTCCCTCCGGCCTGGCTGAACGCTCGTGTCGCGCCCGGCGCGCTCCGGGTCATCGGCTAGGACGCTGGACCGGCGTGCAGGATCACGTCCAGCGCGCCACCATGACTCCCATGCCCGATTCGTCGGCTCCCGTCGCCGGACAGTCCCGGCCCGTCACGCTCTACGTCCTCGTGGGCCTGATGGTCGTGAAGTCGATCCTGATCATGCTCGTCCTCGGCGGCTCGCTCGCCCTCCAGGACGGCCAGATCGGTCAGGCGCTGCGCATGCCGGGCGTTGCGCAGTTCATCCGCGAGACGCCGGGCGCGACCGGGCTCCTGTTCCTCCTCGCCGCGACGCTGCTCGTCTCGGCGCTGATGCTGCTCGCGGGCAAACGGATCGGGTGGCTGCTCGCGATGGTGATCACGGGCGTGTCCGTCGCGATCGACATCGTCGCGTTCCTCAGCGGCACGGGGAGCGAGGTCTGGATGGCGCTCAACGTCGTGACGGTGTTCTACCTCAACCAGCGCGATGTGCGGGAGCGGGTGGGTGCCGCGCTCGAGCCCGTCGTCGACCTCGCGCCGCGGGTCATTCGGTGATCACCGAGACGCTGTCCGCGCCGGGCATCGCGGCGGCACACGGCTCGGCCGAGGACGAGGCGCTCCTGCGGCGGTACGAGCCCATCCTGCGGTTCACGAAGGGCGAGCTGTTCTTCCCGATGCCCGCGGAGCGGTATCTCGAGGCCTCGGATCTCCTCGCCGGCACGTCACTGCAGGACTGGAGGGTGCTCGTCCCTGCAGGCGAGCTCGACGAGCCGCGTCTCGTCGCGGAGAGCGCGACCCAGCCCGCCGGCATCCGCTTCCTGCGGTTCGTGCAGACACCCATGAACCCGATCGAGATCGCCCGCTTCAGTCAGCGGCCCGACCGGGCCGCATTCGATGCTCCTGGCCGGCTCGCGCGGGTGGGCATCCTCGCCCGGCTGCTCGACGCCGCGCTCGTCGCCTCGCTGCTCGTCCGCGGGAAGGTGCCGGGCGGCACGGCCGCCGCGGCCAAGGTCAAGTACGACGAGCTGCGCGGGCGCGACAGCCGGGTCTCATACCACGGCCGGGTCGTCCGCCGCGGGAGCTGGATCTTCCTCCAGTACCTGTTCTTCTACGCCATGAACGACTGGCGCTCCACGTTCGACGGCGCGAACGATCACGAGGCCGACTGGGAGCAGGCGTTCGTCATCCTCGAGCAGCTGCCCGACGGGTCGTCGCGCCCGGTGTGGTTCGCGGCGGCGGCGCACGACGAGCACGGCGCCGACCTGCGGCGGCGGTGGGACGACCCGGCGCTCCAGAAGGACGGCGAGCACGTCGTCGTGTACCCGGGCGCCGGGTCGCACGCGACGTACATGGAGCGGGGCGAGTACATCATGCGGCTGCCGCTCCCCGGCGAGCGGCTGCTCCACGGTGTGCTCGACGTGTTCCGGCGAACGTGGCGCGACACGCTCAACCAACCGGACCCTGGCGACCTCGCCGAGGCGCTCAAGCGGCTCGTGTCCGTGCCGTTCGTCGATTACGCGCGCGGCGACGGGCTCACGGTCGGGCCCGGGCAGGAGATCGAGTGGTCGCCGATCCTCATCTCGGACGAGACGCCATGGGTGGACGCGTATCGCGGGTTGTGGGGGCTGGACACCGGCGACCGCCTCGCGGGCGAGCGTGCGCCGGCCGGACCCAAGTACACGCGCACGGGGTCGGTCCGGCAGTCGTGGAACGACCCCGTCGGGTTCGTCGGCCTCGGTGGCGGTACCCCGCCGGCGGAGACCCGGGACGTCCTCGTGGCCCGGATCGCGACGCTCGAGGCCGAGTGGGACGCGGTGATCGCGGAGGCCGACGCGCTGTCGGCGCGGCTGCCCGGGATCGGCATCGAGGTCCGCGCCCTGGGCGAGACCTCGGGTGTCGAGGCCTACCGTGGCCGCCTCGCGGTCGAGCTGCGGGACGGCGAGGCACGCCTGGCCGCGCTGCGGGCGTCCGCCGCGGAGCTGAAGGCGGCGATCGCGGCGGCGGACGGATTCCTCGAGCGATATGACGCCGGCTGGCGCGGCGATCCGCGCGCCCACCTGTCCCACGCCGCCGTCCCCGAGCGGCCGGACACCACGCGTCGTCGCGTGTTCGCGGAGACCTGGGCGGCCCTCAGCGTGGGTGTCCTGGTCCTCGCGCTCGCCGTGATCCTGTGGTTCCGCCTGCTGCCGATCGCGCCGACCGTGGCGCTCCTCGTCGTCGGGTACCTCGCGATCGAGTCGTTCGCGCAGCGGCGGGTCGAGACCCTCCTGCTTCGGATCACCGTGGGGCTCGCCGCGGTGGCGGCGATCCTGCTCGGCTTCCATTTCCTGCGCGAGCTGCTCCTCGTCGGGCTCGCGGCGCTCGGGCTGTTCATCCTCGTGGACAACGCGGGAGAGCTGGGGCGGGCGCGCGGGGGCAGGCGGCGCGGCGATGTCGCCCCTCGCATTGACGAGGGCCGCCCCGATGGCGACGTGCACGCCGGGTCCGTTGGAGACGGTCGCCCCTAGGGCACACGCTTCCCTTCCCGGATACGTCATCCGTCGCGCGCCACGTGGGGCTATCCCCACCGTGGATCCGGGGGTCGACAGCCGGATGAAAACGCCCGCTGCCCGGCTTTGCGGCGGACCCCTCCGCGCGCACAGTCAGGGCGTCACTTCCGAGCCCCAGTGCGGGCCAGCCGATCGCCCGACCGGGCCAGGCCCGCGCATCACGACCGTTCCTGGAGGGATGGATGCCATGACCGTGAGACGCGGTTTGCTCTATGTCGGGGTGTTCCTCGTCGCCGCGGGCGGCGTGACGCTCCTCGTATCGGCCGGGGTTCTCGACCCGACCCGTGTCGCCGACGCGCTCGCGTGGTGGCCGCTCGCGTTCATCGCGATCGGTGCCGGGCTGGTGCTGCGCCACACGCGCGCCGCTGTGCCCGGCGGCGTCGTCGCGGCGGCGGTGGCCGGCCTCATGCTCGGCGCGGTGTTCGTCGCCGTGCCCGACCTGCCTACGCCGTGCACGAACGGCGCGACGACCCATGGGACGCCGCTCGCCCGAGAGGGCGCCTTCGGCTCGACCGCCCGCGTCAGCCTCGCGCTGTCCTGTGGCGAGCTCGACGTCACGATGGCGCCGGGGAGCGCCTGGTCCCTGGGCGGGACGAACGGCCGGAACCGGACGGCCGACATCTCGTCCAGCGACGACCGGCTGGCAGTCTCGTCCAGCGTCGACCGATCGAGGTGGGGCTGGAACGCCGGCGCCGATGACTGGGACGTGACCCTGCCTGCCGCGACGCAGCTCGACCTCGACGTCGAGGTGAATGCCGGAAAGGGCAGCCTCGACCTGGCCGGCGGACACCTCGACACGCTCGGCCTCGATCTCAACGCGGGGGCCGTGACCGTTGACCTCGACGAGGCTGTGCTGTCTCGTCTCGCCGTGACCGTCAACGCCGGCGCGTCCACCGTGCACCTGCCCTCGGCCAGCGACGTCACGGGCGACCTCGAGGTCAACGCGGGTTCGCTCCAGGTTTGCGTCCCGGACGGAACCGACGTCCAGGTCCGAAGCGAGGCGGCGCTCGGCTCGATCGACATCGAAGGACTCGTCCGCCGCGGTGACGCGTGGACGGCATCCGCCACCAGCCCCACCCAGGCTCACGCCGACCTGACCGTCTCCGCCAGCGTCGGCAGCGTGACCATCACCTCCGAAGGAGCATGCAAGTGAACGCCCGTCGCCTCTTCCGCAGCCGCACCGATCGCGCCCTCGCCGGCATCGCCGGCGGGATGGCCGAATACCTCGAGGTCGACCCGACCGTCGTCCGGATCCTGTGGGTCCTCGCCGCGATCTTCAGCGGCGGCCTCGCCGTCCTGCTGTACATCGTCCTTGCGTTCGTCATCCCCGCAAACCCGTACCTGCCGGGCGCCGCGCCGGCGAGTGCGTGGGGACCGAGCGCGCCGGCCGGCAACGGCTGGGGAACGGGCGCCCCGGCGGGCGGCCCCGGCGCGCCGGGGCCGTCGTACGCGACGGGGTACGCATCAGGCGCTGCGCCGGCTGGCGTACCGGCCTGGAACGCGGGGTGGAATGCCGAGTACGAGCGAAGCCGGGGGGTCCGCGTCGAGCGGCCCGGCCGGACCGGTCTCATCATCGGGACCGTGCTGATCGTGTTCGGCGCCATCGCCCTCGTCGACCTCGTGGTCCCGGGCTGGCTGAGCGGCGCGCTGGTCGTCCCGGGTCTGCTCGTCGCGCTCGGCGTCGGCCTCCTCGTGGCGTCGCTCCGAGGCTCGCGGGACGGAGCGGTGCCGGCAGCGGGTGCCGCGACGTCGGTCGCGTTCACCCCCGCTGAGCCGCCCCCCGGCGCGGTGGCCACCGATCCGGCCGCGACCCCGGCACCCGATGCCGGACCTCTCGCGGACGCATCGCCCAACGCCGGCCCGGAATCCGCCGGCTACGACGACGACGCCACGACCGGCCTTCCGCCGCAGCCCGGCACCGACCGCGCGTGACCGGCGTCCCGCTCCTGCTTCTCGGACTCCTCCTCGTCCTCGCGGCCTTCGGGCCCGAGGACGTCGAGCGGGAGCGGGACCGGGGCATCGTGGCGCGGGTCGTCCGCGCTCCGCTCCACCCGGGGACATGGCTCGCGACCGGTGCCATCGTCGCGGGGTTCTGGGTGGAGCTGGTCGCGTTTGCGGCCATCATCGGGATCCTCTCGACCGGGGTCTCGCTCCTGTTCGTGGGGGTTGGCGTTGTGTTCGTCGTCGTCGCGATCGAGGGATCGCGGATGGTGGCGCGCATCGAGCGGCGACGGGCACTCGTCGCCGATCCCCGGCCGCTCGTCGCGCACCCGTACCGGCCGTACGGATCGGGGCTGCGGGAGCTCGTCTCCGCCCTGTTCCTCGACCCCAACCGGTGGCGCGACGTCGGGTACGTGTTCATCGCCTTCCCCCTCACCGTGCTGGAGTTCGCGGCAGTCGTCGCGCTGTGGGGCGGCGTCCTGCTGCTGCTCTCGATCCCCGTCTGGACACTCATGACCGGGGAGCTGCTCGGCGGGCTCGATGCGGGTGGGCTCCATGCGGGGGCCGTGCGCGTGGTCCCCGCGCTCGAGCGAGTCCCGACCGCCGGAGCCGGGGCGATCGGCATCGCGTCGCTCCTTGCGGGCCTCGTGCTGCTTCCCGTTGCCTCGTTCGCCGCACAGGGCCTCATGGCGCTGCACCGGCAGGTGATCGCCGTGCTGCTGTGCGACTCCGGCACCGCCGCCCTCGAGCAACGCGTGGAGACCCTCGAGGTGAGCCGCCAGGCCGTGCTCGAGGTGGAGGCGTCCGAGCTGCGGCGGATCGAGCGGGACCTGCACGACGGCGCGCAGCAGCGGCTCGTCATGCTGACGATCAACCTGGGGCTCGCAGCCGACAGGATCGACAGCGATCCCGGTGCGGCGAAGGGCCTCGTTGTCGACGCGCGGGACCAGGCGCGGCTGGCGCTCGCCGAGATCCGGAGCCTCGTCCGCGGGATCGCGCCGTCGATCCTCATGGACCGGGGCCTCGTGCCGGCGCTCTCGGCGCTCGCGGGACAGTCGCCCGTGCCCACGGTCGTCCTCGCGTCGCTGCCGGCGGGCGAGCGCGTGTCCGATGCCGTCGAGCGCGCCGCCTACTTCGTCGTGGCCGAGGCGATGACGAACGTCGCGAAGCATGCCGCGGCGACGCGTGCGGAGGTCCACGTGCGGCGTGAGGGACCCCTCCTGGTGGTCGAGGTGCGGGACGACGGGCGCGGCGGGGCGCGTTCCGTGGCGGCTGGCGGCCTCGCGGGGTTGAGCGGCCGGGTCGAGGCGCTTGATGGCCGGCTGGTGATCTCGTCGCCCGAGGGCGGCCCGACCATCGTGCGGGCCGAGATTCCCGCAGCAACGGAAGGGCCGCGCTAGGCACGAGTTGGTGGCGGTGCCGCTCGGGCGGTTCGTGGCGCCGGCGACGCGCCGCACGCCGTTCCTGACTTGTGGGACCGCGTTCGCGGCCGCTGGGACCGCGTTCGTGTCTCGGGCGGTCGTTGCCCGGGGCGGCGGTGTCCTTGCCCGGGGCCGCGCGGGTCGGTGCCCCGGGGGACGACGGCGGTGGCCAGTCACCCGCGGTTGGTGGCCGTAGACGTCTGGGACGCCAGGCGTTCCAACCGCCGGGAATCGCTCCCGATGGAACAGCAGTTGTTCCGTCCAGCGGGAATCGCTCCCGATGGAACAGCACTTGTTCCATCCAGCAGGAATCGCCGACGCTTGGAACTCCCCGTGATCCACGAGGGCGACGAGATCCACGCACGCGACGTGATCCACGGGGACGACGAGCTCGAGGCACGCGACGTGATCAGGCACGCGACGTGATCCAGGCACGCGACGTGATCAGGCACGCGACGTGATCCAGGCACGCGAGGTGATCCACCACCGCGACGCTCGAACCGCGACGGGGACCGGGCAACGGGCGAGAACGAGAGCCGCGGCCCGGCTACGAGCCCAGGTACGTCAGCACGGCCAGGACGCGGCGGTGATCGTTCTCCGAGTCGGGCAGCTCGAGCTTGCCGAAGATGTTGCTGATGTGTTTCTCGGTCGCCCCTTCCGAGATCGAGAGCAGCGTCGCGATCCCCATGTTCGTGCGCCCCTCGGCCATCGCGGCAAGCACCTCGCGCTCCCGCGGGGTCAGCGAGTGGAGCCGGTCGTCGGCACGGCGCGGAACCATGAGCTGCGCAACGACCTCGGGGTCGAGGGCCGTGCCGCCGCGCGCGACCCGGCGGAGCGCGTCCATGAACTCGCGGATGTCGGCGACGCGGTCCTTCAGCAGATACCCGACGCCGCCCGCGCGGTCGGCGAGGAGCTCCGTCGCGTACTGCCGCTCGACGTACTGGCTGAGCACGAGCACGGGCGCGCCGGGGACGAGCCGACGCGCCTCGATCGCCGCGCGGAGCCCCTCGTCACGCTGCGTGGGCGGCATTCGCACGTCGACGACGGAGACGTCGGGCCGGTGCTCGACGACCGCCTGCACGAGGCTTGGCCCGTCGCCCACCTTCGCGACGACCTCGCCACCGGAATCCGTCACCACGCGGGCGAGCCCCTCCCGGATGAGCGCCGAGTCCTCGGCGATGACGACCCGCAGCCCCTCAGTGTCCATCCGCGGATGATGCCACCGGCGCCCGCCCCGTCACGACGACCGCCGCGTCACGACGACCGCCGCGCCACGACGCGCCGGACCGCTCGGACTGCCCGCCGCACCGCTCGCGCCGGACCGGTCGCCCGCGCGACGTCACGCCTCCACGCGCCGCTCGACGTCGTGGTCCGCGAAGTACCCCCGCCACGGGCCGCTCCCCGAGATGAACGGCTGCATCAACGCGCGTTCGGCCTGGACGATGTGCATCGTGTCGTGCGCGGCCCACTCGTTGAGCAGCTCGGCCATCGTCACCGGCCCGAGCTCCGCGTGCCTGCCCTGCCGCTCCAGCTCCGCGGGCACGACTGACTCGAGCGTCGCGAGGCTCTCCTCCCGCATCGGCCGCAGCTGCTCGACGAGGACGGCTGCCGAGTCGGCGATCCGGTCGACCCGTCCCTCCCGGTCGGGGTCGAAGCCGCGAAACGTCTCGCCGCTGCGAATTGCGAGCACGCGCGCGTTGAAGATCGGGAGCTCGGTGTCGAGAACGTGCTGGAGCGCCTGGATCGCCGACCATTGGCCGGGCTGCGGCTGGCGGGCCAGCAGCTCCGCGTCAACCCGCGAGATGGCGCTCCACCGGTCGATGCACGTGCGGAGCATCGACAGCGACTGGGCGAGGACATCGGACATCTCGGGTCTCCTGTTCGTGGAAGCGCCTGACCACAGTGTGCCGCGTCCACCTGCCAAGATGGCGCGATGACGCGCACGATCGACTGGGTCGACGGTGAGATCCGGCTGATCGACCAGACGCGGCTCCCCGACGAGCTCGTCGTGCTGCGCGTCACCACGGTCGACGGCCTCGTCGACGCCATCTCCCGCCTCGCGGTTCGCGGCGCACCGGCGCTCGGCGTGGCGGGGGCCATGGGCGTTGCGCTGCTCGCGCGACGACCGGGACGAGCAGGAACTCCGGAGGCCGTGCGACTCGATGCAGCAGCCCTGCGCGCCGCCCGGCCGACGGCCGTCAACCTGGCGTGGGGCGTCGACCGCGCGCTGGCGCGGCTCGATGACGGCCCCGATGGGGTCCTCGCGGAAGCCCTCGCGGTCCGTGACGAGGACGTCGCGGCGAGCGCGGCGATGGCGACCCGCGGCGCGGACCTGGTGCGATCGCTCGTCGCCCGCCCGACGATCCGCGCGATGACGATCTGCAACACGGGCGCGCTCGCGGCGGTCGAGCGGGGAACGGCCCTCGGCGTCGTCGGCGAGCTGCACACCCGGGGCATCCTCGAGGAGGCGCTTCCGCTCGAGACGCGGCCGCTGCTCCAGGGCGCCCGGCTCACGGCGTGGGAGCTCCAGCAGATGGGGGCACCGTTCCGCCTCCTCGTCGACGCCGCGGCAGCCTCCGTCCTCGCCCGCGGACTGGCCGACGTGGTCGTGATCGGCGCGGACCGCGTGACGGCGAACGGTGACACCGCCAACAAGGTCGGGTCGCTGTCACTCGCCCTCGCGGCCCGGCATGCCGGCGTCCCGTTCGTCGTCGTGGCGCCCGAATCGACCCTCGACCTCGCCACACCTGACGGCGTGGCGATCGAGATCGAGGAGCGCGGGCCGGCCGAGGTCGTCGGGTTCCGCGGAATCGCCAGCGCGCCCGCCGGAACGCGCACGCTCAACCCCGCGTTCGACGTGACGCCGGCGTCGCTCATCACGGCGATCGTGACCGACCGCCGCGTGATCGACATTGCGTCGGGAGAGACTCCGGCCGGCAATGTCGGCGTGTCGCCGACGCGCTAGCCGCCCTCAGGCGCGACCCTGGACGAGGTCGAGCAGGCGCCCGAGGACGCGCTCGCCGTCGGCCCGCAGGCCGTTGTGCTCGAACTCGTTCGTCTCCCACGCCCGCAGCCCGCGCACGAGCGAGGCCGTCTCCACGGCGAACTCGCGCACGACGTAGACATCGTTCGTGTAGATCGTCGCCGCGACCGGTACCTCGTTGCGGGCGAGCCGGTCCGCGTCGTACAGCCGGGGCCAATCGTGCTCGGCGAGGAGCGACGCGGCCGCCCGATGCGCGTGGAGCCCGGCGTAGTCCTCCCACATCCAGGGGAACACGTGCTCGGCCGTGAACGCGTCAGGCGCGTCGAACTCGGGCGGGAGCACGCGGTCAGCCGACCAGCGTGTCGCGACGCCATCCGCGTACGAGCTCTCATGGAGCGTCGCGTAGATGGGGTTGCGGCCCCAGGGCGCGGCGCGCTCGACGTCGTGCAGGAACGCGGGGGACCCAGGAGGCAGCTCGAGGACGTGGTGGATGAGCTCGAATCCGGCGGAGTCGCCGAGCGACATCCCGAGCTGGCGGAACCGTCGGCTCGTGAGCGGTTCCCCGCCCGGCAGGCGGATGTCCTCGTCGTCCAGCGAGGCGTGGAGCTCGCGGAGCCGGGCCCGATCCCCGGGGTACTGCTCGAAGTAGCGGCGTGTCGCCGCGGCCGTCTGGACGTAGGTCGCGGCGTAGACGTCGTCAGCCGGCCGCCCGACCGGCGACAGCCCGCCCGTGAGCAGCGCCTCGCGCAGGCCCTCGGGGGCGAACGAGAGGTACGAGAGCGCCGTGAACCCGCCGAAGCTCTGGCCGAGGATGGTCCATGGCGGCGACGCGAGCTCGGCGCGGATCGCCTCGCAGTCGCGCACGATCGAGTCGGCGCGAAAGTGCGTCAGGTATGCCGCCTGGTCCTCGGGCGTGGCGCCCGGGATCGTCCCGCCGACCGGCGTCGAGCGCCCCGTGCCGCGCTGGTCGAGGAGCAGGACGCGGTACTGCTCGAGGGCCCGCTTGATCCAGCCCGACGGCGGGCTCGTGGGGCGGGTCGCCTCGAAGCCGGGGCCGCCCTGGAGGAACACGAGGTACGGCCGCTCCGTCCCGTCCGGTGCCGCGACCTCGCGGGTGAACACGGTGATCGACGGGCCGTCCGCGCGTGCGTGGTCGAGCGGGACGCGATGCTCGCGCTCGGTGAGGACGGCGCCCGGCACTCGAAACGTTGCGGTCATGGTGACTCCCTGCCCGACCAGCCTATCCCCGAGCCGTACGGCGCGGCGTCTAGAATCCGCCAGCCACGACGTCGCCAGGGAGGTTTCGATGCCGGACACGCGCCTCGACCGGATCCACGAGCTCGTTGCCCCGCTTCGCGTGAAGCCGGGGTCCAAGGTTCGGCTGCCCAAGGACTTCGACCCGCGCTACACGGGCGACCTCGTGAAGAAGGAGCAGGCGGCCGACCTCCTCGAGGAGGGCGTCGAGTGGCTCTCCGAGTTCCAGGAGCGGCTGGCGGCACAGGACAGGTGGAGCCTGCTCGTGATCTTCCAGGCGATGGACGCGGCCGGCAAGGACGGCACGATCCGCCACGTCATGAGCGGCGTGAACCCGCAGGGGGTGGAGGTGACCTCGTTCAAGCTCCCGTCGGAGCTCGAGCGCGACCATGACTACCTGTGGCGGACGGCCCATCGCCTGCCGGCGCGGGGGATGATCGGCATCTTCAACCGCTCCTACTACGAGGAGGTGCTCGTCGTCCGGGTGCACCCGCAGATCCTCGAGGACCAGAAGATGCCGGCCGCGTCCAAGGGAAAGGACGTGTGGCAGCGCCGGTACCGCGAGATCAACGACTGGGAGCGGTACCTGACGGACAACGGCACGAAGATCGTCAAGCTGTTCCTCAACGTCTCGAAGGAGGAGCAGAAGGAACGGTTCCTCGACCGGATCGAGGAGCCGGAGTCGAACTGGAAGTTCTCCGCATCCGACGCACGGGAGCGCGTCCACTGGGACGAGTACCAGGCGGCGTTCGGCGACATGCTCTCGAACACGAGCACGCCGTGGGCGCCGTGGCACGTCATCCCCGCGGACCGGAAGTGGTTCATGCGCCTCTCGGCCGCCGCCGTGATCATCGACGCGCTGATGGAGATCGACCCGGAGTTCCCGGAGCCGACTCCCGAGGCACGCGAGGAGATGCGCCAGGCGAAGGCGGAGCTCCTGGCGGAGGACGGCCGTGCCTCGCCGGGCACGGAATCGAAGGCGGGTTGACGGACGCCCTTACCGCCCGAGACGCCACTGCCATCCGCGAGCGGCGTGAAGTCGGGCCTGGAGCTGCGTCTCGGTCGCCTCGGTCACGCGGCGGACGCCCGCGCGTCGGTTCAGCTCGAGGTTGACCTGGGCGTAGCTGAGGCCGCTCACCCGCGCGATGTCCTTCGCCGCTTCCGCGTTTGCGAGGCGGAGACGGTCCTTCGCCTCGCGGCGGGTCAGCCCCGGCGACGCGCCGGTCTCCATCGCGGCGACCGGCGGCGGCGGCCCGAGCTCCACCTCGATCCCCACGTCGTCCCCGTCCCAGTCGGGCAGCGGCTCGTGCCAGGCGGATGACCCGTCCCCGGCAACCGCCACCGCCGACAACGCCGCGAACATCGCCAGCTGATCGCCCAGCATCGGCGGGTCGTCCGGGCCGGCCGCTTGCGCTCCGTCCTCCTCGTGGTCCCGGGACCGGCGCAGCGAGTGCCGGCGGGCTTCGGCAATCTCGGCCGCCCGGGTCCGCAGCCGCACGTCGTCGGGGATGTACAGCCACGCTCGCTGGTCACGGATACCGGGCACCCAGCGCACGAACCGGCCGACGGCCTGGCGGAAGAACAGGTCGGTCGTGGTCGTCGTCGCGTAGACGCCGACGCGCAGGCGCGGGATGTCGACGCCCTCGGACACCATCCGCACGGCCACGAGCCACGGGGCACGCCCCGCGGCGAACTCGGCGATCCGCGCCGACGCGTCGGGATCGTCGGATGTGATCGTCACGGCCTGCTGCCCGAAGTCGCGCCGGAGGACCGCCGCGATCCCTCGGGCGTGGTCCTGGTCGATCGCGATCGCGAGCCCGCCCGCGTCCGGCTGCTGGCGGCGCACATCGGCCAGGCGCTCCACGGCCTCGCGCAGCACCGAGGGCAGCCACTCCCCCTCGATCGAGAGCGCGGTCCGCAGGCGCTGGTTCGCCAGCTGGTTGGCCAGGGGGTCGTCGAACGTCGCCGAGTACACGTTCCCGTCCGGCGCGCTCCACTCCATCTCGCCGCCGATCCGCGGGAAGTAGACGGGCCGGACGACCCTCCCGTCGCGCAGGGCGTCGCCGTACCCGTACTCGAAGTCCGGAACGGCCTCGTCCGCCTCGTAGCGGACGAACGGGATCGCCCGCGTGTCGCTGCGGAAGGGCGTCCCGGAGAGCGACAGGCGACGTGCGCTCTCCCCGAACGCCGTCCGCAGGCTCTCGCCCCATGCCTGCTCCTCGCCGGCGTGGTGCACCTCGTCCAGCACGACCACGGCGCGCCGGGCGAGGGGCGTGAACGCCGCGGCGCTCATCGCGACCTGCTGGTAGCTCGTCACGACGCCGTGCATGTCGGGCGGCAGCGGGCC
>DATFQL010000192.1:0-9987 GCA_035264305.1 Candidatus Limnocylindrales bacterium
CAGGAACTCGGCGCGCTGGAACCCGGGCGGCAGCTCCTGGCCGATCGTCCCCGCGCCGACCCGCGCCCCGGCAAACCCGATCAACGCGTTCGGCTCCGCGAGGTTGATGTCGCCCATCGCGGCGTAGCTCGCGAACGTGCCACCGGTCGTCGGGTCCGACATGATCGAGATGAACGGAACGTCGTTCGCGCGCAGGCGCTCGAGGGCGGCCATCGTCTTCGCCAGCTGCATCAGCGCGAACGTCCCCTCCTGCATCCGCGCGCCGCCGGAGGCGCTCACGATCACGAGCGGCATCCGATCGGCGAGCGCCGCTTCGGCGGCCCGGGCGACCTTCTCGCCCACGACCGCGCCCATCGAGCCGCCCATGAACCCGAAGTCCATGACGACGATCGCGACGCGCGTGCCCGCGATCCGGCCCGTCCCCCAGAGGGCGGCGTCCCGGAGGCCCGTGGCAACCTGCGCCGCCGCCACACGGTCGGGGTACGCCTTCTGGTCCACGAACCCGAGCGGGTCCTCCGACACGAGGCCCCCGTCACGCTCCTGCCACGTGCCTTCATCGAGCAGCTGCGACAGCCGGACGGTCGCCGGCAGTCGGAAGTGGTGGCCGCACGACGGGCACACCTGCATCGCCTTCTCGAGCTGCTTGTTGAACAGCTGCTCCTCGCACGACGGGCACCGCGTCCACATGTTCTCGGGACCGGTCGGCTCGCGCCGCGAACGGAAGGTGGGAAACTTCATCGGCATCAGCCGGGCCCTCCGAGACCGGCCGTGACAGCCGCAGCGGTCGAGGCGCCGGCGATGACGAGCGTCGAGACGCCGGCGGCCACCCGGCGCGCCCGTGCGGCGCGAGCCGCCCTCGCCATCGCGCGGTTGCTCGAGCGACCCTGCGCGCTGGGACGCGACGCCCGCCAGGCCACGTACGCGACCCCGACGAGGGAGATCGCGGCCGACGTGATCGCCCCGCCGACCAGGAGCGGCCGGCGGGTGGGCGGCAGTCGATCCGCGGCCTCGACGGCGTCCGCGTCGGTCGGGTCGAGCTCGCCGCGGATGATCGCGCCGACGAGGGGATCGGCATCGAGGATCGAGGCCGAGGCGGGCGGCAGCTCGACGAGGGAGCCGCCGGCCGCGAGGGCCGGACGCACCTGGCTCAGCGCAAGGTCGGCAAGGCGCCCGGCGAGCCGCTCCTCGAAGCGGAACGACGGATGGACGCGGACGAGCGACGCGCGCAGGATGCGTGCCGCCTCACGGACGTCGGGATCGACGGCGGCGTTGGAGGGGGCGTCGACGGCGTGCCGGTCCGCGGCGGCGAGGAGCGCGTCGATGTAGCGGTCCGCGACCAGCGCGTCGACCTCGTCGCTCACGATCGAGCGTCCCGGGTCCCGGCGTCGTGCGCCGGCGGGGCCTCCCCGTCGTGGTCGCCGACCCGCGTCCCTCGCTCGCGGCCGAGCTCGCGTGCGACGGCGCCGAGCGCCCGGTGGATGAGGACCCGGACGGCACCCTCCGACCGCCCGAGGACCCCTGCGATCTCCGCGGTGGTCATCTCGTCGACGAAGCGGAGCGTCAGCGCCCGGCGACGATCGTCCGGCAGGGCGCGGAGGGCCCGGATCGCCTCGCCCGCCTCGTCACGGGTCACGGCGTCCGCCTCGAGATCGGCAGGGTCGGCGACGGCGAGGCCTGCCCCGAGCGCGGCCTCCAGCGACGTGGCGGGGCGGCGGCGGCGGGCACGGCGTTCGTTGGCGACGGTGTTTCGCGCGATGCGGAACAGCCAGACGCGGAACGTCGACGCCTCCGGACCGTCGTCCGGTCGCGCCTGCTCCCGGAACCTCGGCAGCGCGGCGAGCGCGCGCAGGAACACCCGTTCCGTCGCGTCCTCCGCGGCGTGATGGTCCCCGAGCTCGTACAGCGCGAACGAGTACACCTGGGCGAGGTACTTCCGATACAGGGCGTCGAAGCGGGCGGGGTCGCGACGGGCGGCTTCCACGAGCGAGCGGTCGCGGTCGAGCACGACGACCGACGCCGAGGCCGTTCGCGCTCCCCTTCCCAACACCGGTCGTGACACGGCGTTACACCTGCTCCGGCGCGACGCGGACTCGCGTCACCTCGCCGGCGTGCACAAGCCGTTCGCGCTGGGATCCGTCCTCGACGGCGAGCGCGCCGCTGGCCGCGTCGACCCCGAGCGCTCGGACGGGCCGCCCACGCGTCGCCTCGTCGTCGTCGAGCGTGACGAACCGGCCGGTCGTGGCCTGGCGCTCCGTCCAGCTCGCGACGTCGAACACGCCGCCACGGAACGCGGCGACCCGGACCTCGACGCGCTCCATGGACGCGTCGAACAGCGCCGTCGCGTCGATCGGCCGGCCGCCCGAGGCCTCGCGCAGGCTCGTCATCGTCGGCGCGAGCTCCGGCGGAAAATCGGCCGCGGCCCAGTCGCCGTTGATCCCGATACCCACGATGACGCGCGGGTCATCGGTGCCCAGGCCCTGGCTCTCGCCGAGCACGCCCGCGAGCTTGCGCAGGGCGAGCGGTGCCGCGAGCCGGGCCGTCGCCGCCTGGGCTGACAGCTCGCCCACGAGCAGGGCGTTCGGGCCGCCGGTCTCGATGACGAGGTCGTTGGGCCACTTGAGGCGGATCGCGCCGATCGGGAGTCCGGCGATGTCCTCGGCGGCGTCGGCCATGGCGAGGGCGATCGTCGCCGCCACCCGCCACGCCCGATCCGGGCTGCTCCACGTGGGACGAAACCCGAGCGAGCACAGCACGGCGGCACCCGGCGGCGCCGTCCACGTCCGGCCGTGGCGTCCGCGACCGGCCGTCTGCTCGCCCGCGACCGCGACGCAGATCTCCTCCACGCCGTCGGCGAGCCACTCGCGCACGACATCGTTGGTGGAGCCGATCCGGGCGTAACGCTCGACACGCGAGAAGGCGGAGCTGGTCCCGTCGGTCACCGTCACGGGCGTCAGCCGGCGGCCGCGGCCGCCTCGGCGGTCTCGCTCTCCGGGCGCTCGAGCTCGAACGCGGCGTGGAGCGCCCGAACGGCCTCCTCGACCCGGTCCTCGGCGATGATCGTCGTGATGCGGATCTCGGACGTGGAGATCATCTCGATGTTGATCCCTGCGTCCGCGAGCGTGCCGAACATCCGGGCAGCGTAGCCGGGCGCGTTCTGGATCCCCGCGCCGACGATGGACACCTTCGCGACCGAGCTGTCGGTCGTCATCTCGCGAAACCCCAGCTCACGGACGAGCGGGTCGAGGATGCGCTTGGCCCTCGCGAGCTCGACCCTCGGGATCGTGAACGAGAGGTCCGTCGCGCCGCCGTGGCCCACGTTCTGGACGATCATGTCGACGTTGATCCCGTTGTCGCCCAGCGGGCCGAAGACGCTGCGCGCGACCCCGGGCTTGTCCGGCACGTCGACGAGCGTGATCTTCGCGACATTCCGGTCGTGGGCGAGCCCCCGGACCTTGTTCCGCTGCTCCACGAGCGGGTCCTCCCTGATCTGCGTGCCGGGCGCGTCCTCGAACGAGCTCAGCACCTCGATGACGACGTCGTTGACCCAGCCGAGCTCGACGGCACGAACCTGCATCACCTGCGCGCCCTGGTTGGCGAGCTCCATCATCTCCTCGTAGCCGATGATCGGCAGCTGGCGGGCGTCGGACGCGATCCGCGGATCCGCGGTGTAGATGCCCGTGACGTCCGTGAAGATCTGGCACCGGTCGGCGCCCAGCTGCGCGGCGAGCGCGACGGCCGTGGTGTCGGAGCCGCCGCGACCGAGGGTCGTGATCTCGGCGGCATGGATGTCGCTGGCCGTCGGGGTGTTGTCGAGCCCGTTCAGCGGCGCGACGCTGACCCCCTGGAACCCGGCCACGATGACGACCTTGCCACCGGCGATCTCGGCGCGGATCCGGCGCGGGTCGATGCCCGCGATCCGGGCCTTCCCGTAGCGCCCGTCGGTGGTGATGCCGGCCTGGGGACCAGTGAGGCTGATGGCGCTGACGCCGATCGCGTGGAGCGCCATGGACACCAGGGTCGCGCTCTGGTGCTCCCCCGTCGCGAGGAGGACGTCGAGCTCCCGCAGATCCGGCTCGTCGGTGACGCCTGCGGCGAGCGCCAGCAGCTCGTCGGTCGTGTCGCCCATCGCGGACACGACGACGACGAGGTCGGAACCACTCGCGCGCTCCCGCGCGATCCGTCGCGCAACCCGCTTGATGCGCTCCGCCCCCGCGACCGACGAGCCGCCGAACTTCATGACGACGAGGGGGTCGGGCATGCGCCGCATTCTACCGGAGGGTCCGTTGCCGACCTCCGTGGCGCGCGTCGTCGACGGGGCTGCGTGCCGCTCTTGGCGCGCGTATCGGTCACAATCGCCGCGTGTGCTTCGACCACGCCTCACGACCGCCGATCCCTGCCATCGCCGGCGGCGCGGTGGATGCCGAGGCGATCGAGCTGCGGGCCGCGGATGGGAACCGCTTCGGCGCGTACCTCGCCCGCGCCGCCGGGCGATGAGCTTCCTGCGCAGGCTGGTGGGCGCCGACGGCAAGGCGTCCGCCGCTCCGGCCGACGAGCCGGCGAGCGCAGCGGACGTGCTCGCCGAGGAGCAGGCTCGCGACCGGGAGCTGCTGCGCGCCGATGCGGAGCGGCTGAGCGACGACCTCATCCAGCGGCAGATGCGCTACGCGGACCGGGCGTGGACCCCACCGGCCCAGGGAACGGGCCGACGCGCCGACGATGAGGACGCGGCCGAGGAGTAGCCGCCCACCGTCCGCGGCCGTCGCACGCCTCAGCGCTTGATCACGGCCCACACGAACACGAGCAGCAGGCCGATCCCGATCACCGGCAGGGCGCCGGGCGGCAGCGCCGTGCTGAGCGCGTCGACCATGCCCGAGATCGCCGCCGTGATCCCGCCGACGGCGCCGGCGACCAGCCCGGAGATCCCGTTGCCCACGGCGCGCCCGAGCCCGTCCACGCCAGCATCGTCCGGCGCGCGTCAAGCGCCGCGCATCGCGCCCCCGCGATTCGCGCCGCGATCGGCCCGCCCGGCGCGTACGCTTCTCGGTGCAACGCGTCACAGCGTCCACGCGCGAAGCGATGGCACCCGAGGAGGGGCGATGAAGGAACGGCTCATCGGCGACGACCAGCTGCTGGTCACCGCCGACACCACGATCGGCGACGCGCTGTGGGACTGGGTGGCGGCCGACGCCGCCCGCCGTGCCCCGGACGGCTGGCGGATCGCCACCATCGGTGCGGTCCCCACCTCGTTTCCGCAGCCCGCGGCGCCGGGCTACGGGTACCCGCAGGGCGGCGGCGGCGTCGTGTTCTGGGTCCTGTACCGCCGGTAGGCCATGAGCGACGGCCTCGAGTACGACGGTGAGGTCGCGGCGGACGAAGACCGGGGCGCGCCGGTTGCGCCTGCCGAGCCCCCGTCCGATCGGACTCGCGTCCGCCGCCTGCCCAAGCGCGGCCGCTACGACCGGGCGTCCGTCGACGCCATCCTCGACGCCGGCGTCATGGCCCATGTCGGGTGGACCGGCGAGGACGGCCAGCCGTACGCAACCCCGACGATCGCCTGGCGCGTGGGCGATCGCCTGTACTGGCACGGGTCGTCCGCAAGCGGGATGCTCCGCGCGACCGACGGCCGCGCGGTGTGCGTGACGGTCACGCTGCTCGACGGGTACGTGATGGCGCGGTCCGGGTTCAACCACTCGGTCAACTTCCGGTCGGTGATGGTCCTCGGGACGGCGCACCTGGTGACCGACCCGGCCGAGGTGGACGCGACGCTCGAGGCGTTCATCGAAAGCCTGTACCCGGGCCGCTGGTCGGAGCTCCGCCCGATGACGCCGAGCGAGCGCAAGGCGACCAGGGTGCTGTGGATGGACCTCGGCGAGGCGTCGGCGAAGGTCCGCGCCGAGGAGAACCACGACGATGACGGGGACGAGACATGGCCGGCGTGGGGCGGCGTGATCCCGCTCCGTGTCGTCGCCGGCGAGCCCGAGCCGGACCCGCATGTGCCCGCGAGGATCCTGCCGCCCGCCTTCCGGCTCCCCGGCGACCGGCGTCGCTGATGATCAGGCGGGACGTATCTCGGGCCCGCGGTTGCGCGGCGCCACGATCGCCGTCCTGCCGGGGAGCCCGCACGCGTCTGCCTCGCGAGAGAGCGCGGCCTCGACCGGATCCGGGTCCTCGCCGGGCGCGACGAACGCGCAGATCGTCGAGCCCGCGCCCGACAGGAACGCGCCCAGCGCGCCCGCCTCACGCGCGGCGAGCGTGAGCCGTGGCAGCTCCGGGTACGGGATGCTGCGGTAGGGCTCGTGGAGCCTGTCGATCGTCAGGTCTGCGAGCAGGTCCACGCGGCCGGCGGCGATCCCCGCGACGCCGATGGCGACCCGGCCGAGGTTCTCCACGGCATCGAGCAGCGGCACCTCGCCCGGGAGCACCCGCCGCATGTCCTCGGTCGCGAGCGGCCGGTCCGGGATGTACAGGACGCACCGGAGCCCGGCGGGCGCGTCGAACCGGATCGCCTCAACCCGGTCGGCGAGGTGCGCCGACACGACGAACCCGCCGAGGAGCACGGCCGCGGCGTTGTCCGGGTGCGACTCGATCGTGGTTGCGATCTGGAGCAGGTGCAGCGGCTCGACCGCCGGCGCGCCGACCGAGCACGCGAGCGCGTCGCCCAGCACGACACCCCCGACAGTCGCCGCGGCCGACGAGCCGAGGCCGCGCGACAGCGGGATCCGGTTGTCCATCTCGATCCGCCACCCGAGCGACGCCGGTCGCGGCCCAAGCTCCACCTCGAGCGCCGCCTCGAGCCCGGCCACGAACCGGTTCGACCGGCTCGCCTCGAGGCCGCCGGCGCCCTCGCCGGTGACGGCCATCTGGACCGATCCGTCGCCGTGGACCGCCTCCACGGTCACGGTATTGGTCAGGTCGAGCGCGAGACCCAGGCAGTCGTACCCCGCGCCGAGGTTCGCCGACGATGCCGGCACCTCCACCGTGAGCCGCCGCCCGACGAGCCCCGCATACGCACCCGCGGGCGTCACCCGAGCGACCAGCCGAGCGCGCGCGATACGCCGAGCACGCTCGGTTCCGACTCGACGACGCCGACGGCGAGCCCCTGCTCGGCCGTCGTGGGGTCCTTGAGCCCGTTGCCCGTGAGCACGCACACGACGAGGGCGTCGGGACCGATCTCCCTCGTGCGTGCAGCCCCCATGACACCGGCGACCGACGCCGCGGACGAGGGTTCGCAGAACACGCCTTCGAGGCGCGCGACTGCCCGGTACGCCGCGAGGATCTCGTCGTCGGTCACCGCCGCGATCCGCCCGCCCGACGCGTCGCGCGCGTCGGTCGCAAGCTCCCAGGACGCCGGGTTGCCGATGCGGATGGCTGTGGCGATCGTCTCCGGGTCGTCGACCGGGTGACCGGCGACGATCGGAGCCGCTCCCGCGGCCTGGAACCCCCACATGGCCGGGGTCGAGGCCGCGTGCCCCGCGGCGGCGTACTCCCGGAACCCGCGCCAATACGCGCTGATGTTGCCCGCGTTGCCGACGGGGATCGCGAGGACATCGGGAGCCCGCCCCAGGTCGTCCACGATCTCGAACGCTCCCGTCTTCTGACCCTCGAGCCGGTACGGGTTGACCGAGTTGACGAGGGTGATCGGGTGGTCGTCCTGCTCCGAGAGCGCGCGGACGACCCGCAGCGCCGCGTCGAAGTTGCCGCGGACGGCGACCACCCGAGCCCCGAACACGAGGGCCTGCAGGAGCTTGCCCACCGCGATCTTTCCTGCGGGCAGCACCACGACGCATTCGAGCCCCGCAGCCGCGGCGTACGCGGCCGCGGACGCGGAGGTGTTCCCGGTCGAGGCGCAGATGACGCTTCGCGCCCCGTCCTCGAGCGCCTTCGCCACGGCCATGACCATGCCCCGGTCCTTGAACGACCCGGTGGGGTTCTGGCCCTCGACCTTCAGGTACAGGTTGCGCAGCCCGAGCGACTCCCCGAGACGTCGGGCATGCACGAGCGGCGTGCCGCCCTCACCCAGGCTCACGACCGGGGTGGCGTCGTTGACGGGCAGGAACGCGCGGTACCGCTCGACGAGGCGCGGACGGGCGACGGCGGATCCGGTCACCAGACGAATGCCTCAGTCGCCCACGGGGTAGCAGGCACCCGACGGCGCCGCCACGCACTCACCGGCGACCGGTCGGACCTCGATCGCCGATCGCTCGATCGCGACCGGGCTGCCGGCCCACGTCGAGCCGACGCCACGCGCGATCGACACGAGATCGGACAGGACCGCCGCCGCCGCAGCCGAGCCACCCGCACCCGGGCCCTCGAACGCGACCCGCCCGACCGGAGCGGCGTCGACCTCGACGCGGTTGAGCACGCCGTCGCAGCGGCCGAAGGCGGAGTCGGCGGGAACCGCCGTGGGCACGACGGACGCCTCGATCGCACCGTCCTCCGCGAGCCGAGAGGTCGCGATGAGCCGCAGGACGCGCCCCTCGTGACGGAGGGCGGCGACGTCCTCGGCGGTGACCCCGGTGATCCCGGGCTTGCCCGCCGTGCCCGTCGTGGAGCCGGGACGGTTGCCGACCGAGGCGGGGTCGATCCACGCCCCGAAGGCGAGCCGCACGAGGATCACGAGCTTGTTGAGGGCATCGAGCCCCTCGACGTCCGCCGTAGGGTCCCGTTCGGCGTAGCCCTTCGCCTGCGCCTCCGCGAGGACCTCCGCATAGTCGCGGCCCTCGCGCGTCATCGCGGTGAGCATGTAGTTGGTCGTGCCGTTGACGATGCCGCGCACGCGCGCGATCCGGTTCGCGGCAAGGTCCTGCGCGATCGGGCTCAGCAGCGGGATCCCTCCCCCGACCGCTGCCTCGAACCGCAACGGGACGTCCGCGCGGCGGGCGAGCCGCTCGAGCTCCGGCCCGTGGTGCGCGACGATGTGCTTGTTGGCGGTCACGACGCTCTTGCCGGCCTCGAGCGCCGCCGCGACGAGCGTGCGGGCGGGCTCGGCCCCGCCCATGGTCTCGACGACGATGTCGACGTCACCGCTCGCGACGAGATGCGCGGGCGCGTCCGTGAGCAGCGCCTCGGGGATGCCCGACTCGATCGCCCGCTCCGGGAACTTCTCGGCGACGGCGGCAAGCACCAGCGGCGCCCCGTCCGGCGGCGCGAGACGCGGCGAGCGCTCGAGGAATGCGCGCACGACCTCGCGACCGACGGTGCCCGCGCCGATCACGCCGACGCGCAGGGGCTGGATGCTCATGAGGTGACGGGCTCCGATCGGGCTGCTGTGCGGAGCGATGGTAGCGAACGTGCCGCGCCGGCCGACGGCGCCACGCGCGTGCAGGGCGCCGGTTCTGCTCCGATACACTCCGCCGCAATGACCGTCGAGCTCTCCCCGTCACCCGCCCCGGCCGCCGGGACGCTGCCGAGGCCGCGGATCTTCTCGGGGATCCAGCCGTCGGGGATCGTGCACCTGGGCAACGACCTCGGGGCCATCCGCAACTACGTGATGCTGCAGTACGAGTACGAGGCGATCTACTGCATCGTCGACTACCACGCACTCACGAGCACGCATGACGCCGAGGCGATGCGCCAGCGGACGCGCGAGATGGCCGCGAGCCTCCTCGCGCTCGGCCTGGACCCCGAGCGGTGCACGCTGTTCGTCCAGAGCCATCGGCCCGAGCACACCGAGCTGATGTGGCTGCTCGCGACGGTGACGCCGGTGAGCTGGCTCGAACGCACGCCGTCGTACAAGGAGAAGAAGCTCAGCCAGCCCGACGACATCAACCACGGGCTGCTGACCTACCCCGTGCTCCAGGCGGCTGACATCGTCATGTACAAGGCCACGGTCGTCCCGGTCGGGCGCGACCAGGCCGCCCACCTCGAGTTGTCGCGGGAGATCGTCCGCGCGTTCAACCGGCGCTACGGCGAGACGTTCCCCGAGGCCCAGGCGGTCTACACCGAGGCGCCGACCGTCCTCGGCACCGACGGCGTCCGGAAGATGAG
>DATFQL010000193.1:0-23884 GCA_035264305.1 Candidatus Limnocylindrales bacterium
GATCCTCGCCGTCCCGGTGCTGGACGAGTCGGGGAGCATCGGCGTCCTCGAGGTCCTCGACGGCGGGAGCGAGGGCTCGAACCAGCTGCGCGACCTCGACCTCGCCTCCGTGTTCGCCCGCCAGGCGACGATCGCGATCCGGGCCGGCCGCGTCGAGCGCGACACCGCGAGCCTGCTGCGATCCGCGCTGTCGTCCCTCGGTGAACCGGCCGAGCCTGCCGCCGACCTCGACGCGGCGGTGGCGGCGCTCGCAGGCCAGCTCGACGACGAGGCGGGCGGGCGGCTGTGGACGCTCGCGGACGCCGTCGCCCGTGCCCGTCGCGCGTCGCCCGAGCAGGTCGGGCTCGTGATCGAGATCCTCGAGGCGTTGGCGCGACGGTCAGCCCGGCCGGCGCCCCGTTCGTTCCGCCGATGAGCGTCGGCCTGCCGGCCTGGAGCGAGCCATTCGCCGAGGCGAACCGCGACCGGCTGCGGCGCGGCGGCCCGTGGGGTCGCGTCGAGCGCGACTGGGCATTCGGTGACGGCAGCGGCCGGGGCGTGCGAGTCGCGATCGTCGACTCCGGCGTCGAACGCGACCACCCGTCGGTCGGCGGCCGGCTCCTCGAGAGCGTGGCCGTGGAGCGCGTCGGCGACGACTGGGAGGTCGTCCCGGCCCAGCCGATGGACGTGGTGGGTCACGGGACGGCATGCGCGGGGATCATCCACGCGCTCGCCCCGGAGGCCGAGCTCGTGTCGGTGCGCGTGCTCGGGCCGGACAACCGGGGGAACGGCGGGGCGTTCGCCACCGGCCTGAGCTGGGCGATCACCGAGTCGGGCGCGAGCATCGCGAACCTGTCGCTCTCGTCGCGGAGTGATGCGTACTTCGGTCCCCTCCACGAGCTCGCCGACGAGGCGTACTTCCGGAACGTGCTCCTCGTCGCGGCCGCGAACAACGTCTCGGTCGCGGCACACGACCTCGCCGCCCCCGACGCCTGGTTCTACAACCCCCAGCCACCGGTGGAGTTCGGCGCGTACGGCCTCAACGTCGACGTCGCCTGGCGTGGCGGCACGCGGATGATCGTCACGGGCAACAGCTTCGCGGCACCGCACATCGCCGCGTATGCCGCACGCATCCGCGCGGCCCACCCCGGGATCACGCCGTTCGAGACGAAGGCGATCCTCGCCGGCACCGCCGACAACGCCGGGTAGCCGTCGACCGCGCGGAACGGCCGGCCCGAGGGCCGGCCGCTGGAGGAGCTCGATGGGGGCCGGATCCGCCGGCCCGCGGGGCACCCGCCGGTCAGCGCTCGCCGTGCGGGTTGTCGTCCGAGACGCGCGTCGCAAACTCGCCGCTCGTCGACGGGCCGGTCCGGTACACGTGCCCCTCGGTGTCGTCATCGGCGGCCTGGCTGTCGGTGGGCCGCGGCTCGTCCGAGTTGCCCGCGGGCTTCGGCTCGGTCCGGCCCATGTGGCCCTCGGTGTCGTTGGGATCGAGGTAGTCACCGCCGGTGCCGGGCAGCCCCTCGCCGAACAGCTTGGTCTTGTCCTGCTGGTTCGCCATCTCGGCTGTCCTCTCCTCACCGCGACGCCCGTCACGGGGAAACGTGTCTCCGCCGTCCGTGCGGCGTGCCGGCATCGTAGGCGCCCGACGCGCGGAAGGGAATGCCCGCGCCCACAGCGACGCTGTCGCCGTGGCGACACCTAGCCGGGTCGCGTCACCTCCACGCCCTCGAGCCGGAGGAGCGCCCGCTTGAGGTCGAGCGCGGCCTCGACGCCGCCCCACGCCGCCGCGCCGTATCCCCCCAGGGTGCCATCCCGAGCGATGACCCGGTGGCACGGCACGAGGAGTCCGACCGGGTTGCGACCGACGGCACCACCTACTGCACGGGCCGCCCCTGGCCGGCCGATCCGGCGCGCGATGTCCCCGTAGCTGGCCGTCGCGCCACGGGGGATCGCTCGGACGCCATCGAGGACCAGCCGATCCCATGCCGACCGGTCGCCGATCTCGACGGGGATCCGTGCGAGATCGACGTCGCCGCCGTCGAGGAACGCGGCAAGGGCGTCGCGGGTGCGGAGGGCCAGGGCGGCCGCCGGTCCCGGCGGTGCTGCCTCGATATCGACCACTTGGTGGTGACCGCGGCGCGCGAGATCGCGGCGGAACATCTCCTCGGTCGACAGCATCCCGGCCGCGACGACCCCGGTGTCGCGTGCTGCCACATGCACCGGCCCCCACTCGGAGGCGAGCGAGGCGAGCACGATCGGCGTCGTCATCGTTTCACTATGCCCGCACGCGCCGGGGGCTGCGCTCGACGGAGTGACGGTATACTCCCTAGGAGTATGAGTGACCCTGCACAGGCCATCGAGATCGTCCTGCCCATCGAGGGCATGACGTGCGCGTCGTGCGTCAACCGCATCGAGCGGTTCCTGCGCAAGACGCCGGGTGTGGAGCAGGCGGCCGTCAACCTCGCCACCGAGCGTGCGACCGTCCTGGTCGACCCGTCCGCGGCCGGCCGCGAGGAGCTGGTCAAGGCCGTGGAGGCGGCGGGCTACGAGGTCCGTCCGGACCCGGCCGAGGCTGTGACGGGCGGAGCGCTCGACGTCGAGCTGACCCAAGAGGACCGCGAGCGCGAGCGGGCGCAGCGTCACACCCTGATCCAGGCCGTGGTCTCGATCGGGGCGGCGCTCGTGTTCATGGCGCTGATGTTCATCCCTCAGACGCGGCTCGCGATGGAGGACATCAACAAGCTCATCCTCTGGCCGGCCACGTTCATCCAGTTCTGGGCGGGCGGCCGCTTCTATCGGGCCGCGTGGCGGGCCGGACGGCACGGGAGCGCGACGATGGACACGCTCGTCGCGCTGGGCACGAGCGCGGCGTGGGCGTACTCGGTCGTCGTGACGATGTGGCCCGAGGTCGTCCACGCAGCGGGCCTCCACCCGGAGACCTACTTCGACAGCGCCTCGATCATCATCGGCCTGATCCTGCTCGGGCGGTGGCTTGAAGCGCGAGCGAAGGGCCGCACGACGGGCGCGATCCGGCGCCTCGTCGGGCTCGAGGCGACGACGGCGAGGCGGCTGCGGAACGGCAGCGAGGAGGACGTGGAGCTCGCCGTTGTCGTGCCTGGCGACCTCCTCCGGGTGCGTCCGGGCGACACCGTGCCCGTCGACGGCGTGGTGGTCGAGGGAGCAAGCGCCGTCGACGAGTCCATGCTGACGGGGGAGCCGATCCCCACCACGAAGCAGCCGGGCGACGAGGTGATCGGAGCGACGCGCAACACGACGGGGTCGTTCGTGATGCGCACGACTCGCGTCGGACGCGATACGGCCCTCGCGCGGATCGTCGAGCTGGTGCAGCGCGCACAGGGCTCGAAGGCGCCGATCCAGCGGCTGGCGGACCGCATCTCGGAGGTGTTCGTGCCCGCGGTCATCGCGGTCGCCGGCGCCACGTTCCTCGTCTGGTTCCTGTTCGGTCCCGAGCCCCGGCTCACCCTCGCGCTCACGGCGTTCATCGGCGTCGTGATCATCGCGTGCCCGTGCGCCATGGGGCTCGCGACGCCGACGGCGATCATGGTCGGAACCGGCAAGGGCGCCGAGGCAGGGATCCTGATCCGCGGCGGCGAAGCGCTGGAGGCCGCGGGCCGCATCGACACGGTCGTCATGGACAAGACCGGCACGCTCACGCTGGGCAAGCCGGCCGTGACTGCCGTCGTGCCGGCGGCCGGCATCGCCGAGGAGCGTCTGCTCGACCTCGCTGCATCGCTCGAGCAGGGGTCGGAGCATCCACTCGGCGAGGCGATCGTCCGTGCCGCTCGCGAGCGCGAGCTGGGGTTCGCGAAGGCGACCGGCTTCGAGGCGATCGTCGGCCGCGGTGTCGTCGGGACGATCGACGGCACCGAGGTCATTGCGGGCAGCGGCCGGCTGATGCGTGAACGCGGAATGGACCTCTCGGCGCTCGATGACGCTGCCGCGCTCGCGGCCTCGAACGGCGCGACGCTCGTGTACGTCGCGCTCGGCGACCGGGCCGCGGGCGTGATCGCGATCGCCGATCCGGTGAAAGCCGAGTCCCCGACCGCCGTTCGAGAGCTGCGGTCGGCCGGGCTCGACGTGTGGCTGCTCACCGGCGACGCGCGCGTCACGGCCGACGCGGTCGCGCGCCAGGTCGGCATCCCGTCGGACCGCGTCATCGCGGACGTCCTGCCGGCCGACAAGGATGCGACGATCGAGCGGCTCCAGGCCGAGGGTCGGCGCGTCGCGATGGTCGGTGACGGCATCAACGACGCGCCGGCGCTCGCGCGCGCCGACCTCGGCGTCGCCATCGGGACCGGCGCAGAGGTCGCGATCGAGGCGTCGGACGTGACCCTCGTGGGCGGGGATCCGCGGCTCGTGCTATCGGCGATCGCGCTCTCGCGGGCGACGATCCGGGTTATCCGCCAGAACCTGTTCTGGGCGTTCGCCTACAACGTCCTGCTCATCCCGATCGCGATGGGCGTGCTGTACCCCGCCTTCGGCGTGACGCTCAACCCGGCGCTCGCGGCGGGCGCGATGGCGCTCTCGAGCGTGTCGGTGGTGACGAACTCGCTTCGCCTGCGCGGCGTGGACGTGCGTCCGGGCCATGTCCGCGAGCTCAGACGCGGCCCGATCGGGCTCGTCCGCGACGGGGCGTTCCTCGCGGTGGTCGCGCTCATCGGCCTCGCCCTCGCGACGACGGTCGTCGCCGCCGACCGGGCCGTGACCGAGTCGCTGCCCACGGTCGAGGTCACCGCGAAGGACGTCCGGTTCTCGCCGCCCGACGTGACCGTGCGGGCAGGGGAATGGACCGCGCTGTCGTTCACGAACGCCGACCCCATCGTCCACGACTGGATGGTCGAGGCGATCCCCAACCTCGACACCGTCGCGCGTCCCGGACAGACGGCGACGCTCCGGTTCGTCCTCGACACGCCCGGCGAGTACGAGGTCATCTGCTCGATCCCGGGCCACGCGGAGGCCGGCATGGTGGGCACGCTGACCGTGCTGCCGTCGGACTGACGCCGCGCCTACACTCGACCCGATGGCCTCACGCATCGACGTCCCCGCGGATCCCCGCGACCTGCCGGGCGGGTTCGCCCACCGCTACGCCGTCGACGTCCGCTTCGGGGACACCGACGCGATGGGCCATGCCAACAACTCGCGCTTCCTGACGTACTGCGAGTCCGCACGGATCGCCTACTGGGAGGCCGCCACCGGGGAGCCGATGGCGCTCGTGACCCACGGCGCGCAGGAGTCGCTGATCCTGGCCGACATCCGGGTGTCGTTCCGGTCGCCCGTCTACTTCGGGGAGGTGCTGACGGTCGAGTCGCGGGTCGGGCGGATCGGCCGCACGTCGTTCACCCTCGAGCACCGCCTGACGGCAGGCGAGTCCGCCGCCGGGCACGCTCGCCTCGTGGCCACGGCCGAGGGCGTCCAGGTGCTGTACGACTATGCCGAAGGCCGGCCGCGCGTGGTACCGCCCGAGGTCGTCGCCCGCCTCGAGGCGTTCGAGGGCCGGGCGCTCCGCTGAACGACGGCGCGTCGGACAACCCAGTGCACGCTACCGTCCCGGTGGACGCTAGCCGTCGACGGCGAACCGGCGGAAGATCGTGACCGCGTTCTGGCCGCCGAACCCGAAGCCGTTGACGGCGACCGTGTCGACCTTCGCCTGTCGGGCGACGAGCGGCACGTAGTCGAGGTCGCATTCGGGGTCCGGCGTGCGGAGGTTCGCCGTGGGAGAGATGACGTCGTCACGGATGCCGCCGACGGCAGCCAGCGCGGACGCGATCCCTGCAGCCCCGACGAGGTGGCCGATCATGGACTTGGGCGAGGAGATCGCGCGTGTCGCGGCGGCCGACCCGTAGGCGGTCTTGATCGCCCGCGTCTCGGTCACGTCGTTGAGCGACGTGGAGGTCCCGTGCGCCACGATCCAGTCGACCTCGTCGGGCGCGACGCCCGAGTTCCGCAGCGCGGTGGTCATCGCGCGCGACTGGCCGCGGCCCGTGGGGTCGGGAGCGGAGATGTGGAAGGCGTCCGCAGTGAGCGCGCCGCCCAGCACCTCGGCGAGCGGGGTCGCGCCGCGCTCGAGCGCGTGCTCGGCGGACTCGATGACCATCACGCCGGCGCCCTCGCCGAGCACGAAGCCGTCCCGGGTCAGGTCGAACGGCCGCGACGCCGTCTCGGGGTGCTCGTTGTTCTTCGACAGCGCCGTCATGTTCGACAGCGCTGCAACCCCCATCGGGACGATTGGCGCCTCCGAGCCGCCGGCGAGGACGACGTCCGCCTCGCCGGTCGCGATGAGCCGCAGCGCGTCGTGGAACGCGATGACGGACGTCGCGCACGCGGCGACCTGGGTCATCACCGGGCCCGTCAGCCGGTACTCCATCGACAGCATGCAGCCGGCCATCGATCCCGACAGCGCAGGCACGGCGAACGCCGACACGAACCGGGGACCCTTCATGTCGTGGACGTGGGTCCCGTCGATGATCGCCTCGATCCCGCCGCCACCCGTGTTCACGACGACCCCGACCCGGTCCCGCTGCTCCTCCGTCATCCCGGCGAAGTCGATGCCGGACGACCGGACGGCCTCCTTGCCCGCGCCCATCGCGAGGTGGATGAAGCGCGACATGCGGCGCGCCATCTTGGCGTCCATCACGGCACCGGGATCGAAGTCGACCACCTCGGCCGCGATCCGCACCTCGAACTCCGACGCGTCGAACGTGCGGATGGGACGCGTTCCCGTCACCCCCTGCTGCAGGTTGGTCCAGTACGTCTCGAAGTCGTTCCCGATCGGCATGACCGCGCCGAGGCCGGTGATGACGGCGCGACGCGCGAGGTCAGACGAGGGCACGGCATACCTTTCGGGACGTGGGTCGGGCGAGGAAGATGGCGCCGATTGTAGCGAAGGCCCCCGGCGCAACCGGAACGCACGCAAGGCCCGGGGAACGAGGATCGGCCTCGACGGCCGCCGCCAGGCGGACGTCGGACAGACGCGAGGAGGCGGTGATGGACGACGCGACCGACCGTGGGCGCGACACGCGCATCCCGGGCAGCGACGTCGGGAAGCAGGTGGGACTCGGCCGCGTCATCGAGGACCGGCGGCATGCCACGGGCAGCCCCGATCCGGGCGACCCTCTCCCCGCCGGCGACGAGGTCCAGGAGGCGTCCGAGGAGAGCTTCCCCGCGAGCGACCCGCCGACGTTCATGTCAGACGCGCCGACACCGGCGAGTCCCGAGCGTCCGGCGCCGGACCCGATCGAGCCCCCGACGCCCGACGACGTTCCGTAGCGGCCGGCGGACTCTCCAGCCGTCAGCGACCGTCCCAGCGCTTGAAGATCACCGCGCCGTTGTGCCCGCCGAGACCGATGTTGTTGGACAGGGCGTAACGGACCGGCATCTGCGTCGTCTCGCCGACGACCCAGACATCCGCCTCCGGGTCGAACTCGCGGTAGTTCAGCGTTCCCGGCACGCACTGCTCCGCGAGGGTCATGACGGTTGCGAACGCCTCGAACGCCCCCGCGCCGCCCATCATGTGGCCGGTCATCGACTTCGTGCCGCTGATCGCGAGCTGCTTGCGGTCAGCCGCGACCCGGTCTCCGAACACCGTCCAGATGGCCTCGGCCTCGCGCTTGTCGCCAAGTGGCGTCGACGTCCCGTGGGGATTGATGACGTCGACCTCGTCCGCGGGCACGCCGCGTCGCTCGAGGGCCGCGCGCATCGCGCGGGCTGAGCCCGAGCCGCGTTCGATGGGCTGCACCATGTCCCAGCCGTCGGCCGCCGAGCCGTAGCCCACGACCTCGGCGTAGATCTGTGCGCCGCGGGCCGTCGCGTACTCGAGGTCCTCGAGGATCAGGCTCGCCGCGCCCTCGCCGAGCACGAACCCGTCGCGCGAGCGATCGAACGGCCGCGAGACGTCCGTGTGCGGCTCGCCGTCGCGCGGCGATCCGAGACCGCGCATGTTTCCGAAGCCCGCGTGGGCGACCTCGAGCAGCGGCATCTCCGTCGAGCCGCTGATGATCGTGTGAGCGTCGCCGCGGCGAATGATCTCCGCCGCCTCGCCGATGCAGTTGGTTCCCGTCGAGCACGCCGTGACGACGCAGATGTTGTGCCCGATCGCCCCGGTCTCGATCGCGATCATGCCCGACGTGCTGTCGACGAGACCGTTGGCGATGAACGTCGGCGCGACCCGGTTCGGGCCCTTCTCGGTGAGCACCTGCCAGTTGTCGATCATGAGCGACTGCCCGCCGGCGCCCGAGCCGAACACGACGCCGATGTCCTCGCGGTTCTCGTCGGTGATCTCGAGGCCGGCGTCGGCGACGGCCTGCTTGGCCGCGGCGACCCCGTACCACAGGGCAGGCTCCGACCGCCGGACCGCCTTCGGGTCCATCCACCGGGTCGGGTCGAAGTCCTTGACCTCGCCCGCCCATCGGTGCGTATAGCGCTCGGGATCGAACTTCGTGATGACGCCGAGGCCGGAGCGGCCGTTGACGAGCGACGACCACGCCGTGTCCTTGTCGTTGCCCACCGGGCTGACCACGCCGAGGCCGGTGACCACGACGCGGCGGGTGAAATCGGGTTGGCGCATGTTCCTCTCGGTGCTCGATGGTGTGGCCGGCGGCGCCGGCGGGTGGATGTTCGCGCGGTTCTGCTTACCCGTCGACCGCGGCGGCGTCGGCGAACGGCACCGCCAGCCGGTCCAAAGCGGCCTTGTCGTCGGTGGCGATCGCGGTGGCATCGGGGGCAATCCGTTTGATGAGGCCGGTCAGGACCTGGCCGGGGCCGATCTCGATGAAGGTGGTGACACCGCCGTCCCTCATCGCCTCGACCGCGCCGATCCAGTCGACGCCGGTCGTGAGGTGGTCGACGAGCTCCGCGCGGCACTCGTCCGCCGTCGCGATGACGCGACTGTCGGCGTTGGCGAGGAGGGGTGGGACTGGATCGCGGAACGTGATGCCCGCGACGACCTCAGCCATCGCGCTCGCCGCGTCGCCCATGAGCGGCGAGTGGGCCGCGACGCTCACCGGCAGCTCGATCGCCCGCTTCGCCCCAAGCTCCTTCGCGAGGGCCAGCGAGGCCTCGACTGCGGTCCGCTCACCCGATACGACGACCTGGCCCGGCGAGTTGCGGTTCGCGACGCCGAACACGCCATGCTCGGCGGCGCGTCGCACGAGCTCGGGGAGCATCGTGTCATCGAGGCCGATGAGCGCCGCCATCCGACCCGCGGTCCCGGTGCCCGACGACTGCATGAGCTCTCCGCGGCGGCGGACAAGGCGGACGGCGTCGCCGAGGTCGAGGGCGCCGGCCGCGACGAGGGCCGAGTACTGGCCCATCGAGTGCCCCGCCGCGAACGCGGGGTCCGGGGCATCGACGCCGAGCTCGGCGCAGCGCGCACGGAGGGCGGCGAGGTAGGCGATGCTCGCGGCCAGGAGCGCCGGCTGCGCGTTCTCGGTGCGGTTCAGGTCCTCCTCGGGCCCCTCCCACGCGAGGCGGGTGATCGGCTCGCCGAGTGCGGCGTCGGCCGCGGCGAAGACGTCGGCGGCCTCGGGAGCGGATTCGGCGAGCGCACGCCCCATGCCGACGGACTGGCTCCCCTGTCCGGGGAACACGAACGCGATCTGGCTCATCGTTCGTGAGGGTAGGCGCGATGGCCGTCCAGGGCGGCGAACTGCGTGCACGCTTGCACGAATGACCGGCCAGTCGTACGCTCGGCGGGTGAGGATCCGGCCGTGACGGAGAGGCAACAATCCCGTGAACGGGTTCCGTCGGGTGACCCGGCCGCGCCGCCAGCGGCGCGGCGCCCCCGCCCCACGGACCCCGCCGCGGGTCCCGCGCTCCCCGAGGCGCTGACCCGGACCCGTCGCCACAGGGCCGCCCCGTCGCGGGTCATCGCCCGGGTGTTCGAGGCGGACCTCTCCGCGCCGGTCGTCGCCGCCGGTACCCGCATCCAGAACGTGCGCCAGATCTCCGAGCGCGTCGCGATGGGGCGGGCGCTGTGGCGCGAGCTCGTGGTCGGGTTCGCGTCACAGCTCGGCGAGCTCAACCTCGGGTTCACGCAGCTCGCCGCGCTGTACGTCCTCGCCGAGGGGTCGACGACCACCGTGGCGGACCTCGCTGAGGCGATCGGCCGCTCGCCGTCCGCGACGTCGCGGCTCGTGGACGGGCTCGTGAAGCGGCGGCTGGTCGAACGGCGGCGCGAGGAGGACGACGGGCGGCTGCGTTCTGTCTGGCTCACGCCGCGAGGTCAGGCGGTGTTGCGGATCGTGGATCGCGCCCGCGCAGAGCAGTTCCTGTCCGCCGTCCGCCCGATGCCGCGCGGCGAACGCGCCCTCATCGCCATGGGCGTGGCCGCGCTCGCGACCCACGCCATCAGCCGGCGCGGCCGCCTCGTCCGGCCGGGCGGCTGACGCCGCTGGTCAGCCGGAGAACCTCGCGGTCACGTCGTACAGGACCGGCAGCCCCCACCGGAGCGCCTCCACGCCGACCCGCTCGTCGATTGCATGAAACCGGTCCAGGAAGCCCTCGCCCGGCTCCTGCCGGAGCGGCGAGAACCCGTAGACCGGGACGCCGAGACGGACGAGGTGCTTGCCGTCCGTGGCGAAGGTCGCGAGCATCGGCAGCGGCACGCCGTCCGGGTCCGCAGCCCGGATCGCGTCTGCGAGGAGCTCGTACACGCCGTCGATCGGCATCTCGAACGGGCTTGCGCTGTGGAGCTGCTCCAGCTCGCAGTGCGGCGCGAGGTCGCCGAGGCGGGCGAGCACCTCCTCGCGGATGTCGCCGGGTGTCGTGCCGGGGAGGGTCCGGATGTCGATCTCGATGGTGGCGTCGCCCGGGACGATGTTGTACTTCGTCCCCGCGTGGATGACGTCCGGGCTGATGGTGTCGCGCACGAGCGCGCGCAGGATGCGCGCGTGCATCGGGTCGCACAGTGCACGGAGCGCGGCGTCGGCTCGTCTCGGATCGTCGCCGGTCGCGGCGTCGAGCAGGCGTCGCTGCTCGTCGCCGAGAGCTGCGCCTACCTCCGCGAGCAACCGCCGGACGACCGGCGTGATCCGCGGCTCGCCCGGCGTCGCGAGGCGACGGACGGCCTCCGCGGCGAGGACGGCCGCGTTGTCGTCGCGCGGGAGCGACCCGTGCCCCCAGGTGCCGCGCACGTGGATCCGGTACACCTCGTGCCCCTTCTCGGCGACGAGGATCGGGTAGAACCGGCGCCCGGCGATATCCGCGCTCACGCCACCGGCCTCGCTCAAGGCGACGGCGGCCCGGAGGAGCTCCGGCCGGTTGTCGACGATCCAGCCTGCGCCCTCCCAACCCCCGTTCTCCTCGTCCGCGGTCACCGCGAACAGGACATCGCGGCGGAGCCCGGGGATCGGGTCGACGGCGGGGTCGAGGCCGGCATCGTGCGCGCGCGCCGCGAGCAACCGGATCACGCCGACGGAGAGGGCGACCATGGCCTTCATGTCGACCGCCCCACGGCCCCACACGTAGCCGTCGGCAAGATCCGCGTCGAACGGCAGGTGGGTCCAGCCCGCGGGCTCGGCGGGCACGACGTCGAGGTGCGAGAGGAGGAGCAGCGGCTCGCCACCGGTCCCGTCGCCACCGAGACGGGCGACGACCGATCCGCGACCGGGGAACGGCTCCAGGACCTCGGGTGCGAGCCCGAACGAGCGGAGCTCGGCGGCGATCCGCTCGGCGACTGCGAGCTCGGGGCCGGGCGGGTCCGGCGGGTTGATCGACGGAATGCGCAGGATGTCGCGGAGGAAGCCGACGAGGTGCTCGTGCGCCTCCGCCCAGGCGCCCTCCGGCAGCGCCGCGGCGGGCCGCGAGGCGGCGGGCGAGGGCACGCTCAGCCGCCGGTGATGATCGAGCTGACGATGCCGAGGACGAACCCGAGCATGACGATCAACGCGATCATCGCCAGCAGGATCCGGACGTAGGGCCGCTCGGCGGCAAGGGTCGAGCCGAGATCGGGATCGTCGCCGCCGGCGATGTACGGCTGGGGCATGCCCCGCCTGCGGGCCGCGACGTTCCGGTACTCGTCGAATCGCTCCGGGTCGGGCGGGAGCGGCGTGGGGCCGGTTGCGGATGCGTCTGGCTGGCTCGTCACGCCGCCATCATGCCGCAGGACGCCGGACGGGGCCGCCGCCTCAGCCGGACGCCCGGAGCGCGTCGTTGAGGGCCTGTTCAAGGTCAGTGTCGAGCGTCGTCTGGAACACCTTGCCCTGGAAGGGCCGGAGCGCCTGGACGAGCGCGCCGGAGGACCCCTGGGCGAGGACGAACAGCGCCGACGTGCCCGGCGAGAGCTCGGCGGTCACCTCGTCGACGAACTTGGGATCCACGCTCTGGCCGACGGACCTGGCCAGCAGTGCGCCGATCGCGCCCCCGGCGACGATCCCGAACACGGGCAGGAAGAACAGGCCGAGCAGCAGGCCGAGGAAGCCGCCGATGATGGTCCCCGTCTTCGTGTCCGACGAGACCTCGTTCGTCACGTGCGTCTTGCCATCGGCGTCCTTCGTGATCACCGCCGAGTCCGCGACGTCGAGCTGGCCCGCAGCGGCAAGTTCGCGGACGCGCGAGAGCGCCTCCCTTCCGGCCTCCTCGTTGGCGAACGTGACGACGACCAGGTCCTTCATGACGGCCTCCGTGCGCAGGCGCGCGCCTCCGTTGGTGCGGCGCGAGGCGCGATGATGCCGGGGCGGACGCGGACGGTCACCACCTCGGCGGGGTGATGGCCCGTCGTCGCGGGTTCACTCCGCCTCGAACAGGGCCTGGAGCGCCTCCCGGGTCGTGTGGCCCGTGGCGAGAGCGAGGCGCAGCAGGATGCGAGCTTTCCACGGCTGGAGGTCGTCCGCCGCGACCCATCCGCGGTCGACGAGCGATGTGATCGCGGGCACCCGACCGGCACCCACGCGCGTGCTCTGCACGATCGTCACGCCCGCGGCCCCGGCACGCGCGAGCGCCTCGACCTCGCCCGGGGTCGGGTAGCCCGCGCCCGTGCCGGCACTCACCACGCCGCGCGCGCCCGCGGCGACGGCCGCGTCCACGAGCGCCCCATCGGCCCCCTGGTACGTGACGACGATGTCGACGCGCGGCAGTGCACGGAGATCGGCCGGGGAGAACGCACCGCGAAGGGACGTCGCACGTGCCGGACGGTGGTCGAGGACGACGCGCCCGTCGCCGTCCACCCAGCCCAGCGGTCCGCTCGCGCCGTCGCCGAAGGCGTCGACGCGCATCGTGTGGTGCTTGGTCACCGACCGCGCTGGGTGGATCGTGTCGTCGAGAACCACGAGGCCGCCGAGACCGCGCGCGGCGGGCGCGGCGGCGACTCGCGTCGCATTCACGAGGTTGAGCGGGCCGTCCGCGGACACGGCCGACGCCGGGCGCATCGCGCCCATCACGACGACCGGGCGCTCGTCGTCGAGGACGAGGTGCAGGAGCCAGGCCGTCTCCTCGAGCGTGTTCGTGCCGTGGCTGATCACGACCCCGTCGGCCTCGTCCCGGGCGAACAGGTCGCGCACCAGCTCGACGAGATCGGCGAGGTCGAGATCGGTGAGCGCATGCGCCCGGAGCCGGCGGAACTGGACCTCGCGTACGTCCGCGACCGCCGCAAGCTCCGGGGCGATCGAGGCGACGAGCGCACCCGGCTCGAGACGGACGCCCGTGTCGAGGTACGCGGCGAGGTCGAGGCGGTCGGCACCGAGGGAGTCGATCGTGCCGCCGGTCGTGACGATCGCGACACGGGGACGCGTGGCGTGGGGCACGAGCGCGATCAGGCGGTAACCGAGACGGCGTCCGGCGCGGGCTCGGTCGCGTCCGGCGCGGGCTCGGTCGCGTCGGGCACGACGGGCCGCCAGTGGGGCGCGTTCGCCGGTGGCGTGTGGCGCTCGACGCGCGAGATGAGCCGCCGGATGCGCAGGCCCTCGAGCGGGCCCAGGGCATACAGCGGCATCGGCTGGAGCCACACCGACGAGCCGAGGCTCACCGCGTCGGCGCCGGCCCAGAAGTACTCGCGGCAGTCGTCGAAGTCACGGATCCCGCCGTTGGCGATGATGGGGAGTCGGATGCCCTCGTCACGGAGCTCGGCCACGACGCGCAGGCCGATCGGCTTGATGGCCCGTCCCGACACCGCCCCATACCGGTTCTTCAGGTACGGCTCGCCGGTCTCCGGGTCGAGGCGCAGGCCCTTGACGGTGTTGATCGCGGTGATGGCGGCACACCCGTACGTCTCGGCGAGGCGCGCCTGCCAGCGGTAGTCCTCGTCCGGGCTGACCTTGAGGATCACCGGGTGGCGGCTCCTGCGGACCGCGCGCCGGAGGCTCTCCTCGAGGATCGTCTCGAACGGGAAGTTGACGTTGTGGCAGGAGGCGTTGAGCTCGATCGCCGCGATCTCGCCCGGCTTTGCCCGCTCGTTGACGGTCTCGAACAGCGCCTCGATCTCGTCCGCGCTGAACCCGCCGACGCTCACGATGCGGTTGAGCGAGGACGTCCGGGCGAAGTACTCGTCGAAGTAGCGGCCGATTCCGATGTTCGACCAGCCGAAGGCGTTGAGCCAGCCGGCGTCGACGCGATGGAGCGCCCGCCCGTAGAGCCGGAGCATCTCGGGGAACTCCCGGAGCGACCAGTCCTCCTTGAGCGTGAAGTGGCCGGGCCGCGGCTCGAGCGTGAGCGTGCGCGTCGTCACGGCGCCGAACCGCTCGAGGGGCACCCACTGGGCGATCGGGGAGAGGCCGTACAGGATGAGGCGCCGCTTCGACGCCCCATAGCCGAGCAGGCTCGCCGAGGTCAGGAGCCGGTTGCGCAGGCGGATCCCGTTGAGGTCGATGGTCACGGCCCCCCTAGTATGCCGCGCGGCGTCGGTGCCTCGGTCAGCCCTCCGGTGCGAGCGGCCCCTGGAGTCCGATCTCGTCGGGCAGCGGCCGATACCCGAGACGTGCGTTGACCGCGCGCATCGCCCCATTCGTCTCGTCGTTTCCGGTCTCGAGGCCCTCGAGGCCGTGCTCGATCGCCCACGCGATCGTCGCCCCCTTGATCGCCGTCGCGACGCCGCGTCCCCTCCACGGCCGCCGGACGGCGGTCATGTCGTGGAACGCGACCGTGGCGCTGCCGGGCTTGAGGAGCAGGTTCCCGTAGCCGGCCACCTCGCCGGTTGCGTTGTCGACCGCAATGACGAAGGCGTCTCGCGGCACTCCGAGACGACCGACGTCCCGGGCGACGAACTCCTCCAGCGTGCCGGCGTACAGCGGCTCATCGCCCGTGGGCACATCCGGGAACGTCTCGACCGCCACGGCGTGCACCGCACGCAGGAGGTCGGGCCGATCCGCGAGCGAGGTGAGGAGGATCCCGTCCGGTGCGTCGATCGCCGGCGGCGCCATCGTCGCGAGGTCGAGGCGGACGGCCTTCATCCGGTCGATCTCGACGAAGCCGCGGCGCGCCAGGAAACGACTCCCGTCGGCATGAGCCTCGGACAGCTCGGTCTGGAACCCGGTCTTGCCTGCCGCCCGCGCGAGCTCGCTCGCCGTCCGGAACAAGGCGTCGCCGATCCCACGCCGGCGTGCCTCGGCGATCACCCACACGCCGAGCCACCAGCGCTCGAACTCGGGACCATGCATCCAGATGCGCCCTGCGCTCGCCGTCCCGACCGGCCGGCCGCCAGCTTCCTCGGCGATCAGCAGCACGCCGTCGCCCGGGTACGTCCGGCGGGCCCAGCGCGCCTGCTCGGCCGAGTCGGGGCTGTCGGGGGTCGCCGCGTTGCGGATCGCGACGTACGCGTCGAGCGCGCTGGCGTCGGCATGCTCGTCGATGACGCGGATGTGTGCCGGGCTCACCCGGCCGCTCATCGGGCGGCGGCGAGGAGCGGCTCCGCGACCTCGGCGACCACGTCCCGCAGCCGCTCCGGTGCCACGCTCGCGGGCACGCCGAGGATGACGTGCGTCGCACCGGCCCGGACGAAGTCGAGAGCCGTCTCGCGGGCCGCGGCACGGTCCGCCGGCGTCGCACCGCACGACAGCTGGGCCGCGAACGAGAACGCGCGGGGGTCGCGGCCGGCAGCCTGGAGCGCGGCCGCGATGACGTCTCGTCGCTCCGCGAAGTACGCGACATCGCCCGGGCGGTTGCCCGGCATCGGCCAGCCACTCGCATACCGAGCCGCAAGCGCGATGCCACGCGTCCGCTGGCCCCCGAGCCAGATCGGCGGACCGCCGGGGCTCACGGGTGGTGGCTCGTTGGTGGCGCCACGGAGCGGGTAGAACCCGTCGTCCAGCGTCACGCCCGGAGCGCGCCTCGCCGCGTCCGAGAACAGGGCCTCCAGGACGCGCAGCGAGCTCTCGTAGCGGTCGAACCGCTCGCGCATCGGCGGGAGGGGGATGCCGAACGCCTCGTGCTCCCCCTCGTGCCACCCGGCGCCAAGCCCGAGGATGAACCGGCCGCCAGTGATCGTGTCCAGGAGCGTCGCGCCCTTGGCCAGCAGCGCCGGGTGACGGAAGGTGTTCGAGAACACGGCCACGCCCACCCACTTGCCGGGCACGCGCCCCGCGAGCGCCGCCGCCGTGGTGAGTGCCTCGAGCGCGGGCCCGTAGCGGTCGCGGCTCACGTCCGACACGTGGTCGCTCATCCAGCCGGCGGACAGGGCCGGGAGCTCGCCGGCGAGCGACCAGGTGTCGGCGATGCGGCTCCACTCAAGGCCGGTTGACTCGGTGGCTGAGATCCGGAACCCGACGAGACCGGGGCGTGCGTCGACCGGCACCGTCAGTCGACACCCGCGGTCCGGCCGGCGAGCGTCCGCCGGAGCTGTGCCCCGTTGGTGATCGCGCCCTCGGACGCCGAGGACACGAGCGCCGCGTACTTCGCCAGCGCGCCGGTCCGGTAGCGGGGCTCGGGCGGCGTCCACCGCGCGCGCCGCTCGGCGAGGACCGCGGCACCGACGTCGAGGTTGAGCTCGTGGGCCTCGACATCGACGACGATCGGGTCCCCTTCCTCGATCAGGGCGATCGGACCACCGAGCGCGGCCTCCGGCGCCACGTGACCGATCATGAGGCCGTGGGTGCCGCCCGAGAAGCGGCCGTCGGTGAGCAGCGCGACGCTCTCGCCGAGGCCCTCCCCGACGAGGGCCCCAGTGACCCTGAGCATCTCCTGCATGCCGGGCCCGCCGATCGGACCCTCGTAGCGGATGACGACGACGTCCCCGGCCACGATCCGGCGGTTCTTGACCGCCTCGAAGCACGCCTGCTCGCTGTCGAAGACGCGGGCCGGGCCGCGGTGGAACCGCCGCTCGTGCCCGGCGAGCTTCACCACGGACCCCTCCGGCGCCAGCGACCCATGGAGGATCGTCAGGCCGCCGGTCGGCTTGATCGGCGTCTCGATCGGGCGCACGACCTGCTGGCCCTCGGTCTCGATCGTGTCGCCCGCGACCTGCGCGATCGTCCGGCCGTCGACGGTCTTCTCGTCCCCGTGCAGCTTGTCGGCCTTGAGCAGCTCGCGCATCACGAGGCCGATCCCGCCGGCGGCGTACATGTCCGCCGCGGCGTACCGGCCACCGGGACGCATGTCGGCGATGAGGGGCGTCCTGTCTGCGGTCTCGCCGAACTCGTCGATGGACAGCTGGATGCCGAACTCGTGCGCGATCGCCGGCAGGTGCAGGACCGCGTTGGTCGAGCCGCCCGTCGCCGCGACGGACGCGATTGCGTTGTCGAACGACTGGCGGGTCACGATCGAGCTCGGGCGGATGTCGTGGCGGACGAGGTGCATCGCAAGCCGGCCGGCCTGGCGGGCCGCGTCGTCCTTGCGGCCGTCCTCGGCGGGGATCGCGTTGAGGCCTGCGGGGCTCAGGCCGAGGAACTCGAGCACCGTCGACATCGTGTTCGCCGTGAACTGGCCACCGCATGCGCCCGCGCCCGGGCACGCCCCGTTCTCGGCCTCGTACAGCTCCTCGATCGTGATCCTGCCTGCGCGGTACGCGCCGATCGCCTCGAACACGGTCACGACGTCCGCGGGCTTGCCCTTGTAGGTGCCGGGATAGATCGTGCCGTTGTAGAGGACGAGCCCGGGGATGTCGAGACGCCCGAGGGCCATCGCGCCGGCCGGGATCGTCTTGTCGCAGCCGACGAGGCACACGATCCCGTCGAACAAGTGGCCGCGGGCCACGAGCTCGATCGAGTCCGCGATCACCTCGCGCGACACGAGCGACGCCTTCATGCCCTCGCTGCCCATCGAGACGCCGTCGCTGACCGCGATCGTGTTGAACTCCATCGGCGTGCCGCCGGCGGCGCGGATGCCCTCCTTCACGAACTCCGCGAGCCGCCGCTGGTTGTAGTTGCAGGGCATCGTCTCGATCCACGTCGTCGCGACGCCGACCAGCGGCTGGGCGAGGTCGTCGTCCGTGAACCCGATCGCCTTGAGCATCGCCCGGGCGGCGGCGCGGTCGGGCCCGTCGGTGAGCGCATGGCTGTGCCGCTTCGCGGGGTCACTCGGGCGGTGATAGGGGTGCGTGCGCTCCTCGGTGACGGTCACTGCGGGTCCTTCCGGTCGGCGGCGTGACGGGCGGGATGCGGGGCTGTGGCGGGACAAGTATCGCCCGGAGTCAGGCGGGGGCGTCGGTCCGGCCGAGGCGTGCCGCGACGACGTCGCCCGCCGCCCGCCGGCTGTCCTCGTGGCCGGTCACCGCCTCGACGAACGTGTGGCAGTCGACGCGGTACCCGTCGACGGGATCGAGCGCCGTCACGGTCGCCGTCCGCGGCACCGACCGCAGCAGGGCGATCTCACCGACCCCGTCGCGCGGACCCTGCTCGTGGATCGGCCGGCCGTCGACCGTCACCAGCACGCGGCCCGACTCGACCATCACGTACGTGTCGCCGTGCTCGCCCTGGGTCATGATCGCGTCGCCTGGCGCGTAGTGAACCTCCTCCATGCCGTCCGCGATCCGCTCCAGCGCCGCGAGCGGGAGCGGCGCGAACAGCGGGATGCCCCGCAGCAGTCGCGCCTGGCGCTCCGGAAGGACGCCTTCGTCGTCCAGCCGGCGGACCCACGGCCAGCCCGCAATCGCCGTGACCGGCAGGGCGAGACCGGTGAGGATGAGCGCGCGTTCGACGCCGATCGTGGTCACCAGCGAGGAGGCCAGCAGCGCGCCGGCCGACACCCCGATGCTGGAGAGGACCTCCAGCACGGCGAACACGCCGCCGCGTGCCGCGTTGGCGACGCCGCGCTGGAGGAGCGTCAGGCCCGCGACGTCCAGGAGTGCGTTGCCGATCCCGGTGACAGCGAGCGCGACGAGGGCGATGGCCGGGCTGGGGGCCACGCCCATGAGGATCAACGGCGCGCCCCAGGCGACGAGCGCGGCCGCGAACATCCCCGCGAGCCGTCCGCCGGTGCCGAACGTGGCGGCGAACGCCGCGCCGACGATGCCACCCGCCCCCATGGCGGCGCCGAGGATCCCGACGCCGGCATCGCCCATCCCCAGCACCTCGATCGCGAGGATCGCGAGGAACGTCGTAAGGGCGCCGCGCACGGTGACCTGGACGCCGAACGAGAGCATGAGCACGCCGGCCGGGCGTCTGGCGACGAGCTCTCGAACGCCGCTGATCACGGGCATCCCGCGCGTGCGCGTCGACGCCTGCGGCCGCGCGGCGGGGGCGACCGTCACGCCGATCACGATCGCCGCTGCGATCACCCCGCCTGCGGCTGCGAGCGCAGCCGCGTATGCCGGCCCCCACGATGCGACGACGAGGCCGGTGATCAGGGGTCCCGCAAATGTGCCGAGGCTCTCGCCGAGGGCCCCCGCCGTGTTCGCGCTGACGAGGTCCTCGGGCCGGACCGCGACCGACGGCAGGAGCGCGAGCGTGGTGGGCCTCACGAGGGCTCCTGCCGCGGACCCGACGGCGACGGCGACGAAGGCGAGCAGCGGCTGATCGATCACGATCGCCCCCGCCATCGCGGCAGCCCCGGCCGCGCGCACGAGGTTCACGGCCACGAGGACGCGCTCGGGACGCCGCGCGCGGGTCGTGTCGACCAGGATGTTGACGACGGTGGCGGGGAGCATCCGGGTGAGCGAGACGAGACCGACGGCGACGGCCCCGCCGGCGTCGTACGCGACGACGAGCGCGACGACGAGGATCGCCCAATCCACGGCGACCCCCACGGTCCAGGAGAGTTCGAGCGCGCGGATATCGGCGTTGCGGAGCACGCGGCCGAGCGACCGCAGGGCGATCGCGATGCGCGATGAGCGGGCGGTGGCGGACGGGTCCGCGGCGGTGCCGGTCGGGTCGCGGTGGCGCGGCGGGTCCGGATCGTTGCCCACGGGACCGAACGCTAGCGGCTCCGGTTCCCGATTGCCAGCACGCTGACCGCCAGGTCGGCGGCCGTCGAGCGTCCGGTGCCGGCGGTCAGCTCGCCGCGGCGATCGGCGCGGCGAGCGGCAGCGGGAGGGGCGCGGGCACCAGGCCGTCGGCCCACGCCGAAACGACCTCCGCGAGCGTCGGCAGGGGCAGCGCGCCGTCGGACAGGATCGCGTCGTGGAAGCCGCGGATGTCGAATGCGGACCCGAGCCGTGCCTGCGCCTGCTGCCGCATCCGCAGCAGCTCGAGCTGACCGGTCTTGTAGGCAAGCGCCTGACCGGGCAGCGCGATGTACCGGTCGACCTCCGCGTGGACCGCTCGCGGCGAGAGCGCGGTGTGCGCGAGCATGTAGTCGATCGCGTCCTGGCGCGACCAGCCCTTGGCGTGGATGCCCGTGTCGACGACGAGGCGCGCGGCCCGCCATGCGTCGAACGAGAGCATCCCGAGCCGGTCGAGGTCGCCGGTGTACAGGCCCATCTCGTCGGCGAGCCGCTCGGCGTACAGGCCCCATCCTTCGAAGTAGGCGGTCGGCCCCAGGTGGCGACGGAAGTCGGGCAGCCCGTGGAGCTCCTGCGCGAGGGCGCCCTGCAGGTGGTGGCCCGGGACCGCCTCGTGGTACGCGAGCGCCTCCGCCTCGTACCGCGGCCGCTCACGCGGGTTCGACGTGTTCACGACGTATTGGCCGGGGCGCGTACCGTCCTCCGCCGCCGGACGGTAGTAGGCCGCGCCCACGTGGTCCTCCTCGTGCCCGGGCATCTCGAGGATCGCGCACGACGTCCCGGGCAGGCGCCCGAACCATGCGGGAACGACGTCGCTGGCGCGCTCGAGACTCGCCGCCGCCTTGTCGAACACCTCGCGCCGCGAGTCGAAGAACAGCGTGGGGTCGGCGCGAAGCGCGTCGAGGGCGAGGGCGAGCGATCCGACGCCCAGGGTCCGCCGTGCGAGCTCGACGATCTCGCCGTCGATCCGCTCGATCTCGTCGTGGCCGGTCCGGTGCAGGTGCTCGGCGTCGACGGCGAGCGACGTGTGCATCCGGATGAGGTGGTGATAGCCCTCGACACCGCCGCTCACCGCACACATGCCGGGGTCGCTGTCGGGGCGTGCCGCCGGGAGGACCTCGAGGACGAGTGCGTCGTGGAGGCGGATGAACGAGGGGCGGATCGTCTCCTCGACGGTCGCCCGGAGCCGATCGGCGAACCGGCTCCGCTCGTCGCCCGACCATCCATCCAGCTCGTCCAGCGTCGCGAGCGGATCGAGCAGCGGCCACTCCTCGGTCGGGGCGTCGAGGACCTCCTCGAGGACGCTGATCGTGCGCCGGATCGGCGACACGCTCGCCACGCGGCCGTCGGCAAGGCTCGCGCGGAGCGTCGCGAGCTGCCGGTCCGTGTACGAGCCCATCTCTCGCCACCGGGACACCATGCGCGACCCGTCGTCGGGCGTCTCGAGACGCTGGTAGGCGGGGATCGTCAGGAAGTCGACCGGTGCGCCCTCGAGCGGGCTGAGGCTCCATTCGAGCAGGCCCGTCCGCAGCTCGGCGATGTCTGCGCCAAGCGACCCGCGGAGCGCGGACAGCGTCGTGCGGTCCGCCTCGTCGTGCTGGGCACGCTCCATCGTGTCGGCACGCGCGAGAAGCGCCTCGAACCGGGCGATCGTCGCGGCAACTCCGGAGGGCGTGTGGTCCGCGAGCCGGTCGTCAAAGCGGGGATCGCCGATCGCCGTGGCGTTGAGCGGGTTCGCCTCGAGGTACGTCTCCCAGTACTCGGCCGCAAGCCGTTCGAGGGCAGACGAAGACCTCACGCGCTCCATGGCTGCCATGCTATCGACCGGCGGCCGGGGTGGAACCACCCGCGGGTGTCTGTTAGGCGACATCGCCCCCTGCGGCGGTGCGCGCACGCTCCGATCGGGTCCCCGTGGTCGTCAGAAGGGTCGTGCGCTCGTCGTCGCGCGCTCGTCGTCGCGCGCGAGCGTGCTCAGCGCAGGCAGTCCCCGACGTCGACTGCCCCGGTTCTTCCGATCGCAGGCGCCACCCGCACGGACACGCTTGTCGGCGTGAGCGCATACCCGACCGAATCGTCCGACCGGGACTCGGCGAACACGAGGCCGCCGATGGTGCCGTCCTGCAGCACGAGCGGCCCGCCGGAGTCACCGGGCTCGACCTCGGCCCGGAGCTCGAGGATGTCGCGCCGGACGAGATCGTCGTCGTAGATGTCCCGGCCGTCCGCGGCGTAGCCGCCGGTGACGGCCGCGGGCAGGACGACCAGTGGACCGCCGCCGGCATAGCCCAGCGCGGCCCCGACCGCACCCCGCCGGGGGTCCCCGGAGGCGAACCGCAGTGCCGGCGCCTTGAGATCGGGCGCGTACACGAGGGCGACGTCGAGGTTGGGGTCGAACAGGACGACACGCCCATCCGCGGTCCCCGACGGGACCTCGACGCGGACGGTCGATGCACCCGCGACGACGTGCGCGTTGGTGACGACGTAGCCGTCGGCGACGACGGCGCCTGTCCCGGTCACGAGGGCGTCGCACGCACGGGTCGACACGCGGGCGGTGCTCGAGGCCGCGGCACGGGCGATGGACGTGGCCGTCGGGTCGCTTGGCAGGTCGACTGGCGCGAGCGGGACGGGTTCGAGGCCCACGAACACGTCGGGCAGGCCGGACTCGTCGATCACGCCTGCGATGTCGCCGACGACCTCGGTGGGCGACGGCAGGAATCGGTCCGCGAGCCCGACGGCGGTCGAGTTGGCCGCCGCCCGCCCGAGCGTCGGAAACGCGGAGGCGGCCAGGAGCCCGCCGGCGAGCCAGATGATGAGGACGGCCTGCGCCGCACCCAGGAGCGCGCCCGCGAACCGGTCGAGGCCGGACAGCACGCCCGTGCCGAGGCCATCTGCCGCGGCCCGCCCGAGCGTGGAGCCGACGCCCTCGCCGATGACGACCCCGAGCAGCACGACGCCGAGGACGACCAGGGCGCGCACGATCGGGTCGAGGTCGGACGTCACGTCGAGCAGCCACGGGGCGAGCTGGAGCAGCAGGACGAGCGCGGCGACGGCGCCGGCGATGCCGCCGACCTGCGGCAGCGCCCCGGTGCGGATCCCCGCCACGACCGCGAACACCAGGATCGCCAGGGCGACCGCGTCGAACAGGTTGACGTTCACGGGCGGAGTATCGAGGAGGCGGACCGCGGCCGCCGTCGGCCGAGCGCGGTCAGGGAGCGACCGTCGTCCCGATGCGGGTATCGACCCGCGGCGGGTTCGCCGCCTCCCACGCCGCGATCTCGGGCTCCTTGCCCAGGACGTAGCCGATCTCGTCGGTCCCGGCCATGAGCATCATCTTGCTGAACGGGTCGATGTCGAACTCGATCGTGCTGCCGTCAGGGAGGAGGATCCCCTGCTCGGCAAGGTCGACGCGCAGCTCCGCGTCCGGGTCGGCGGCGATCAGCTCGAACAGGCGCCGGTGGGTGGCCGGGTCGACGACGATCGGGAGGACCCCGTTCTTCAGCGAGTTGCTCCGGAAGATGTCCGCGAAGCTCGTGGACAGGATCGCCTGGATGCCCCAGCTGCGGAGCGCCCAGGGCGCGTGTTCGC